>CAYSWP010000074.1:0-7617 GCA_964434795.1 uncultured Desulfobacteraceae bacterium
TCACTCCGCCACAAGAACGGCGGATAAAGGTTCAGAGGTTCAGAGGTTGAGCTCCCTTGGTATTAAACCAATGGAATCAATAACTAAGGGAAACATCGCGAAGCAGTTAACCCTGAACTTTGAATCCCGCTTTCAGCGGGAAACCCTGAACCCAGACCGAGCTGATGTCAAATTGATTTGCAATCCTGTGGGATATAGATCTACAGTCATTTGTATAATGTGAATGACGAGGTCTGAAGTTTAATTTTTTCAAGGTAATTTTTATGCAAAAAAACCAAATAAAAACCGTTGATTTAATAGTAAGCATCTCAGATATAGATCTGAGGCCCGACGGACCTTTCCGTATGAGTTTTGACTTTAATCTTGAGAAGTTAAAGATGTCTATTGCCAAATATGGTATTTTAAACCCACCATATATTGTA
Source organism: uncultured Desulfobacteraceae bacterium (assembly GCA_964434795.1). GTDB lineage: Bacteria > Desulfobacterota > DSM-4660 > Desulfatiglandales > B25-G16 > M55B121. The sequence goes on from CAYSWP010000074.1 coordinate 423, forward strand.
AAAAATTTGGATGATTCTTTTTCCGTAGTTGCAGGCTATAAAAGATTGTTGGCTGCAAAGGAACTGGGATGGGAAAGTGCGGAATGTAAGCTGTTGCCGGAAGATTTTCCCCTGCTTGATGCCCTAATGCTTAATTTAGATGACAATCTTTTGCACCGTAAGTTAAATATCATTGAAAAGGCAATGGTAATTGAGAAGATGCTTCCTTTTTTAAAAAAAGATAAAATTATAACCGATTACCTGGCACTTCTTGATATTCCGGCAAATAAACAAAACTTTGAATTGTATTTAAGATTAAGTGAGTTAGATGAACAGATTAAAGTATCTATTGCAAAAGAAATACTATCCCTGAGGGTTGCAGATTTAATGCAAAATATTGACAGAGAGCATCGGCTGAGTATTAACGATTTAATTATATCTTTAAAGTTTAGCTTTAATCAGCAATTACAACTATTTCAATATTTAACGGAAATTTCCAGCAGGGAAGGGCGGTCAATAAAAAATATTTTAAATGGCAGCGAAATCAATAAAATCTTAACGGATAAAAAAACGAATGCACCCCAAAAGGGAAAAGCAATAACAACGGCTTTAAAGAAAAGAAGGTTTCCATCACTTTCAGAGGCGGAAATGGCGTTTAAAAGGGGCTTATCCCGCCTTTCTCTCCCGTCAGGCGTTAACATCATACCTCCTGCCTTTTTTGAAGGTGTTAATTACAAGCTTGAAATAGTTTTCTCAAATGGCAAAGAACTTACAGGTAAACTTAACAATTTAAATAGTTTATCAGGATTAATTGAAGTAACTGAGTTCTGGAAGGGCAGGGGAAATAGTTGAGGAAATTCAGTATCAATAGAATTTTAACTGAAGATAAAGCAGAATACGATTCTATGTCGGGAAATATATATAAAAGGCTTCCTGGTATTGAAAATTTCATGGTGAAACAGAATGACCTTGCCCTTGAAGAAAACCTCGACGTAATGGACAAGGAATCCCTAAGACTCATCCATTTTAATGGAGAATTCCTGAAGCCGTGCCCAGGCACAAGGAGATATATCTGCTGCGGTTATCAAATCTTGAACATTGGTATTAATTGCCCAATGGATTGTAGCTATTGTTTTTTGCAGTCCTATATCAATCAACCATCATTGAGAATTTTTACCAACCTAAAAGAACAAATAAGAAGTATAGGTCAATTTATAGATGACAATCCCCAAAATATTTTCAGAATTGGCACAGGGGAGTTTACAGACAGCCTTGCCCTTGACTATATTACAGGATGGACGGATTTTCTGCTTCCCTTTTTCTCCACAAGAAACAACACGATTTTGGAGCTGAAAACAAAGACCACGTTTGTAAAGAATATCCTAAAGAGTGATTACAGAAAGGGAATAGTAATGGCATGGTCATTAAATACACCACGGATAGTGGGGAATGAGGAATTGATGACCGCCAAAATAAAGAACAGGATACTTGCAGCAAAGAAATGCCAAGAGGAGGGATTTGTACTGGCATTTCATTTTGACCCGCTAATATATTATGATGGTTGGGAGGATGAGTATGAAGAGGTAGTTGAAATGCTTGAAAAATATATTAATCCTGAGTCTATTATATGGATAAGCATGGGATCATTCAGATATATGCCTCAACTAAAATGGGATATTAAGAGAAGATTTCCTAACACGGAAATATTTAACGGGGAATTTGTGTCGGGGCTGGATGGAAAAATGAGGTATTTTAAACCCATTAGAGTTGAGATGTACTCTAAGTTATCAGAAAGATTAAGCAAATGGCACAATGACTTAGGAATTTATCTCTGCATGGAAAGTGACGATGTCTGGAGGCAATCATTCGGCTGGTCTCCTGAAAACACCAAGAACCTTTCTGACTACCTGGATAACAGGGTCAGGTTATTATCTGTGCGGTCAAATTAAGCTTGCATTATATAAGAATTTTTGCATAATAAATTGGCCATAGATACAAACAAATATACTGTTGCATAAACCGTTAATTTTTATAATAAGAATAGGAGGAATTATGGAAATAAAAAAAATAGGCATCATTGGGGCAGGAACAATGGGTAATGGTATTGCCCAGTTAGCTGCACAAATTGGATGTGATGTTGTAATGAGAGATGTTGAAATGAGGTTTGTGGAAGGGGGCCTGAAAAAAATTGATGGTTTTCTTTCAAGGAGTGTGGAAAAAGGGAAGATTGAGCAACAAGAAAAAGATGCTGTTATGGGACGAATAAAGGGCACCACGGATATGGCTGACCTGAAGGATGTTGATTTTGTCGTGGAGGCCGTTATTGAGGACTTAGATTTGAAAAAAAGTGTATTTGGGGAATTAGACGGATTATGTAAATCCGATGTTATTCTGGCCACAAACACCTCATCAATGTCAATAACAGAAATAGCAGCAAGCACGGGCAGGCCCGACAAGATATGCGGGATGCATTTTTTTAACCCTGTTCCGCTAATGAAATTAGTTGAAATTATAAGGGGATATTCTACAAGCGATGAAACCATAAAAGCAACAACTGAATTGGCACAGAAGATGGGGAAGCTAACGGTAGAGGTAAAAAAGGACTCCCCGGGCTTTATAGTAAACAGGATAATGATCCCACATATGATTGAGGCTATAAAAATTGTTGAAGAAGGTATTGCATCTATTGAGGATGTGGATAAAGCGGTAAAGAATGGCCTTAATTATCCTATGGGACCATTTGAGTTGATGGATTTAACAGGTATTGACATAGCATATTTTGTAAGTGAGTATTTTTATAAGGAGCTCAACAAGGAAAGTAAGTGGGCTTCCCCAAACCTGCTAAAGACAATGGTGAGGGCAGGAAAGTTAGGCAAAAAGACCGGCAGTGGATGGTATGAGTAAGATGTGAGGTAAACAGGCAGAAGACTGAAGGCTAAGAGGTTTAAACCATCATTAATCACTTGCCTGTGCTTGCATTCACATAGACGGGTGCTCTGTGAAGACAGCCGAGGTTAAAATATTCCAATCAATTATAATTAAGGGAGACGTAATAGTCTCCCTTAATTATTCAAGAAATATTATTTTTTATTTTTATGACGCATAGATTTCAATAATTTTCTGTACTTATGTTTTTTTATTTTTTTTCTTCTCTTTTTAACAACGCTGCTCATAGAATTGAAAACCTCCGTAAAGTTTAATAGGAATTGGGGATCATGGTATATAAAAGGATTAAAGTCAACTTATTTTTTGATTTTAAATAACTAAATTGTTATATTTTTAACAGGTTTACATAATATATATTATCAGACACAAAATTTAGGTGAAATTTAATTGCCATTATTTCTCATTTTTTGCCTTGTATAGATTCTCATCAGCCATTGCTATAAAATTTTTTACATCCATCTCCTTCATGTATGTTGCAATTCCGACACTCGCCGTTATTTCGCACCCTTTTTCAAAACCTTTTTCAAGTCTATTCCTTATGTATTTTGCAGTATTTTCATCTGCATCAACTAAAATAACGGCAAACTCATCTCCTCCATATCTAAATGCTATATCAACATTCTCTCTTATATGTGAAAGAATTACTTTACCAGCCTTGGTTAGCATTTTGTCACCAGCGAGGTGGCCATAGCTGTCATTATATTTTTTGAATTTATCCAAATCCAGAAGGACAAGTGATAAAGGACGATTTTGGCGTTTTGCCCTTTTAACCTCTTCTTTGAGTTTATAATTAAAATGTCTCTGATTGAAGAGCCTTGTAAGACTGTCGGTGATTGATAATCTGGCTAATTCTTCTTTAATATCTCTCTCAATGGTAATCCTTTTTATCTTAGCCTCAATTTCGTCTATTTTAAATGGTTTAGCCAAAAAATCATTGGCTCCGGCATTTACCACGTCCATGTAAGTAAAACTCTTATCATGACCGGTCATGGTGATTATGCTTATGTTATATTTTTCTTTTCTAACTGTTTTTATTAATTCGAGTCCATCTAATTCCGGCATATTTATGTCAGTAAGAAGGAATGTATAAAAATTTTTTCTGATTTTATTTAATGCAATTTTACCATTTTCAGCGGTATCTGTGTTAAAACCTACCGCTGATAATAATTCAGTTAAAGATTCCCGAATAATGGCCTCATCATCAACGATTAAAATATATTCTTTAGAATACTCTTGGTTTTTTTTCATTTTTTTTATTCTGTCTTATCAATTAGCTCACCTAATAGAGAGTTTTGAAAACCTTTAGTGATTTTTACTGTTACTAATTTACCTGCAAGATCAATTTTTGAATGAAAATTAACTACCTTGTTTCCTAACGTTCTTCCCTGTAGCTGAGTATAACCCTTTTTTGCCGGTCCCTCTACCAGAATTTCCTGTGTTGTCTCTTCAAGCGCTTTGTTTTTTGATAAGGTTATTTCTCTTTGCATATCCTGAAGTATTGACAGACGCTTCTGTTTCTCCTGAGTCCCCACTTTTTCAGGTAAATGTATTGCCTTGGTTCCTGGTCTCTCCGAATACTTAAAAGAGAATAGATTTTCAAATTTTACATCTTCTACCAATCTTAGTGTATCTTCAAAATCTTTTACGTCTTCACCGGGAAAGCCTACTATAACATCGCTTGTAATGGCTATATCAGGCTTTATCTCCCTTAAACGCCTTATTAGGTCAATATAATTATCTCTTGTATACCTCCTTTTCATAAGCTTAAGTATATTATTTGACCCTGATTGGAACGGCAGGTGAATTTGCGGGCAAAGACTTCTGAGTTTACCAAAGGAGGTTATTAGTTCATCAGATAGATCCTTTGGGTGGGAGGTCACAAAGCGCAGCCTTTCCAGGCCTTCAATTTTATCAAGCTCTTTAAGTAGTTCAGGAAACGTTGGTTTTCCATTGTTTTTAACATTATATGAATTTACATTTTGCCCTATAAGGGTAATTTCTTTTATCCCCTGACCTATTAAGTAATTGGCTTCACTAATTATTTTTCCGGCAGGCACACTTGATTCCCTGCCCCTGACAAAAGGAACAATGCAGTAAGAACAAAAATTATCACATCCCTCCATTATTTTCAAAAAGCTGCTCACCCTCCCCTTTGAATATCCATTATGTTTAGAAAAAAACATTAGGGTATCGGTAAGATCAGAGGAGAAGATTTTTCCACCGCCATCCTCTATTTTAGAGATGAATTCATCTATGTGATAGATGTTTCGTGGGCCTAAAATAAGATCAAGGAAAGTAAACCTTTTTAAAAGATTTGCCCCTTTTTCCTGGGCTACACAGCCGATGACACCTGTAATAATATCCGGCTTTTTTTTCTTCAAAGATGATAGCCGGCCAATGACACTTAGCGCCTTCTCCTCGGCCTTTTCCCTAACAGCGCATGTATTAACAAGTACGATATGGGCATTATTCAAATCAAATGTTTGCTTATAGCCTTTATTCAACAAAATTTTGCTGATGGTGTCGGAATCATGCATATTCATCTGGCACCCGAAGGTTTTTATGTAAAATGACTGGACCAAATTACTTATCCTGCCCTGCTTTACCATTGATAATGATTTTTTTTACCTCGCCTATTTTTATAGAAAAGAGGCCATAAGAAAGCCTGCCATAGAAAGTACCATCCTCATCCATTTTTAACTCTACTTCAGCCCCTTTTTTCATAATAACGGTTGCGAATTGATTGCTGCCTTTTTTAATAAAATTTATACATTGTATATTGGTAAATGGTATGGAAATAAAACCTCCACCACGTTTACCGGATAGAAAGGTTAAACCGTCATGGCTGAAATGAGTAATGTTGGAAGAAACGTCATGCTGGTCAATGATTTTAGCTGAAAAATTATCAGCCGGTTCCGGAATTTTATTAGGAATTCCTTCATCAAATGATCCCATGCCCAATAATGAAAATGTAAAAATAACGGCTAACAAAATGCCTATGGCCTTGCTAAATATGTTTTTCTTTACTGACATGAATATTTTCCTCCTCCTTAAGATACTTAATAAGCGAAAGGATTTCTTTCCTGCAATCAGGGACTACGGATATTTCTATCTTTCCATCGGCTGGATCAATAGTTCTTACATTGGCCATGCCATCATAAGATTCTATTATCCATTGAAAATAACATATTTCTTTTCTTGGTATGCATAAGGTAATTTTATTAGTTTCCATTACCATAGGAAGACTCTCCCCATTTAAGTTTTGTCCTTAAGATTTGAAAATAGTCTTGGCTTGGGGATTTGATTAGTTTTAATTTTTTATTTGATTTTGAAACAATCAACCGATCTTTATGCATAAAATCAAAACCAACCTGACCATCAAATGTAAGAGTAACTTCCTCACTGTTTTCACCAACTGTAATTTCAATTGTTGATGTATCAGGAAGGATTATAGGCCTGTGGGCTAAGGTGAATGGACATATCGGCGTCAAGATAAATGCCTCTAAATTTGGGTAGAGTATAGGGCCTCCAGCCGAGAGATTATAACCTGTTGAACCTGTAGGGGATGAAATAATAAGTCCGTCTGCCTTGAATGTGGTGAGAAAGGTACCGTTTATAGATACACTCAGGTCAATAATCCTTGCCAGTGCCGCCTTGTTTATAACCACATCATTTAAAACTGAAAATACACATTTCTCCTCATCCCCCCTCAGTACCCTTGCCTCAAGCATGAGTCTGTTTTCAAATATTAATGTCTCTCCTTCGATAATTTTTTTTATATCCTTATAAAGATTTTTTAACGGCACCTCTGTTATAAAGCCTAACCCTCCAAGATTGATACCTAAAATCGGAAGACCATATCGTCCAATCTTCCGTGCAGCGCCAAGTAAAGTTCCATCTCCACCTAATACAATCACCAAGTCTACACTTTCCGGAATACTGGTCTCTTCCTCAAGACATTGACTTAGAAGGGCCTTGGACGCCATCTCCTCTGTAAAAACATTTACACCCATTGTCTCAAACCATTCCTTTAGACGCTGACATTCCATTCTTGCCGGTTCAAAGTCATGTTTAAAAATAATTCCTACAGATTTAAGTTGGACCGTCATTATTGTTTTACCGCTTTTTATTATTAATTAACACATTAAACCTTCAGCTTAACTGATGGTCCAAGTTACGCTCCAGCGGGACATGGAGGTAGATGAGAGAATAGTTTTCACCACCCGCTTTACCTGCCTCCGGCAGGTTCGCTTGAGACACTGAGGGCACA
>CAYSWP010000075.1:0-7604 GCA_964434795.1 uncultured Desulfobacteraceae bacterium
CTGAGCACTTCAATTCGGTTATTAATGCTGTGCTGTATTATAGCTGACTGCCCTGAATTATATGTACCAATTCTTTACCGGCATTATATGCCTCCTCCAAATATTCTTTATGTTTTAATACGTCACCCTCAAAATCCAGACCCCTGTATAAGATGCTCTTCCAAAGATCAACGTCTATGGCATCAAAAAAATACCGAACCCCAAGGAGGGCAACATCAAAAAGCCTTTTCCCTTTAGTCGCACCTGCTGATATAAAAAGGCCTTTTCTTGCCCCCCCTTTTTTTTCTACAGGTATTTTTTCCATCCAGTATTTTTTTACCCATAGTGATTGACACCGGTCCATTAGGATTTTTGTATGTGCGCTTACCATATAGAAAAACATTGGTGAGGCAAGTATAATACCCTGGCACGATAAGATCTTATCATAAACATCCTGAAAATCATCCTGGATTACACATCTCCCCGTTTTTTTACAGCCATATATTTCAAGACAGGGAGACATCTTCAAATCCCGCAAAAATATCTCTTCAATCTCTGCACCTGCTTCGATTGCGCCTTGAACAGATTTTTTGAGCAATAAAGATGTGTTTCCTTTACGGCGAGGGCTTCCATATATTGCAAGAATTTTAATCATTAGAATACCATTTTAAAAAATTAACAAAAGCCGTATTTTACATTCACACAATAACCTTGCTTTTAATTTTTTCTACAGCCTCCTCAGGGGTGTCCACAACATTTAATAGGTTAAGCTCTGCTTCAGATACAGATTTCTCAGAAACCATAGTTTCCTTTATCCAATCAATCAGGCCCTTCCAGTATTTGGAGCCTATGAGAATAACGGGAAAGCTTTTTATCCTCTTGGTTTGAATCAGGGTTATGGCCTCAAAAAGCTCATCAAGCGTTCCAAATCCTCCCGGCATAATAATATATGCCACTGCATATTTTATAAACATTACCTTTCTGATAAAAAAATACTTAAAATCAAGCCTTATATTGGCATACTTATTAGGCTTCTGCTCATTAGGCAAATGTATATGCAGACCCACTGATTTACCACCAGCTTCGGTTGCCCCTTTATTTGCCGCCTCCATAACCCCTGGTCCACCGCCTGAAATAACATTAAAATTATTTTCTACCAGTAAGCGGGCAGCCTTTTCTGTGTTTTTATAATTAGCACTGTTAGGGTGGGATCGGGCTGACCCAAAAATAGTCACAGCAGGATACACTTCAGGCAATACATCAAAACCTTCAACAAATTCTGCCATTATGTTAAACATTCTCCATGTATCATTTTTTGTAATGTCATCAATTATATATTGTTTCCCATTCATAATTTTTAACCTTTTTTAACCTTAAGTTGATAGAGGTCTAACAAAATCTGATAGACTCACATATTCACCTTACATAGCAGATGGGTCGCGTTTTTGCAAGCAACAGGATATTTTAACGGAATAAGGGTTGATGTAAAATTTTCTTGCATCTTGAAATATTAGCTTCTAAGATGATAGGGTCTGTTATGTTTCCATAGTTTCAGCAGACGGGAAGCGGAAAAGTTCATTTTTTATAGATTTGGAAGGAGGTTAAACATGCCAGGGCTTATCATATGGAAAGATCAAGAAATAGGTAAGCTGAAAAAAGATATTGACCGCCTTTTCCTCAGATTATGTAATGATTTTGGTATGAATATCTTACCACGCAATTTCATGGATTACCCTGCGTTTGAACAATCTGAGACTGAGGATTGCCTTATCTTTAATGTTGATATACCGGGCGTAGATCCGGAAAATTTGGATATTTCTATAACTGAAGATTTTTTGAGCATAAAGGGAGAGTCAGCTCAGGAATCAATTAACCAAGGTGAAACCAATAGTAGATTGGGCAGAAGGGTTAGCTCTTTCTCCCGCAGTATTCAACTTTCTTGCCGTGTAAAGGTTGACGATGTAAGGGCCACATACAAGGAAGGCATTTTAACCATTGTTATGCCGAAACAAGGGCCGGAAATATCTCATGCCTTCAAGATAAAAGTAAAATAATGTGTAGCCGTTCACGGCTTGAAACTTGAAATTTGAAAATAGAAATTTGGCAGAGATGAAACGAGTTTACGAGTTGGATGTTTACAAGCTGGCAGAAGAGTTATCAGATAGGGTCTGGTACGACTTTGACACGTGGAATAAAAAGGTTCAGAACACCATAGGCTATCAGATAATACGATCATCTGACAGCATAGCTGCAAATATAGCAGAAGGGTATGGTCGGTATACTCCTGCTGACAGGAAAAAGTTTTATCTATATTCAAGAGGTTCATTTGAAGAAACCAAAGCATGGTTGCGAAAACTTATTAAAAGAAATGTTTTATCTGAGTCAAACGCGACAGAATACAAAGCAATAGTTGATAAACTTGGGCCAAAATTGAATGCGTTCATCAACAGTACAAGTGCATGAAGGCCAAATTTCCAATTTCTATTTTCTAATTTCAGCGTTCTGTGAACGCTTACTATAATTATTTCTTTGTTTACTGAAGGCCGTTAGCTTACCATTTTTTTAAGTATAACTTATTATACCAAGCTTTTGGCAGAACTCTTCAAATAACAACCTGACGATAAATATTTAATTACAAGATCGAGGAGACTATAAATGCAGGAAAAGAAATCAGATCACATTGTCCCTGTTGAAAAGCTTCGATGGAAAATTGATACAGATACGCTACCATTTGAAAACACCGAGGATATTAAACCTCTAAAAGAAATTATCGGACAAAAAAGGGGCGTAGAGGCATTTCGTTTTGGAATGGGCATGGACAAGCCAGGTTACAATATTTTTGTCACCGGTGCCTCACACACCGGCAGGTCATCAACTGTTAAGAAACTGCTTGAGGAAATATCAAAGAAAAAGGGCAGTGTGCCGGAAGATCTTTGTTACGTAAATAACTTCAATAACCCTGAAGCGCCAATACTTTTCCAGCTTAAGGCAGGAATGGGACGGGCATTCAAGAAGGATATTCACGATTTTGTGGAGACCCTGAAAAAGGATGTGCCGCAACTCTTTGAAAGCCAGGATTATCTCAATAGAAAAAAAGAGATTATGGAGAAATACGAGATAAAAGGTAAAGAGTTCTTCAAAAGCTTAGACAACAAGGTTCGAGAGCAGGGATTTGCCCTTGTAGACATACAGGTGGGACAGGTTAAGCGACCAGGAATTATGCCCCTTGTTGATGGCAAGCCGGTGGATATTGATGAGATTGAGACAATGGTGGAAAAAGAAAGGTTTTCCAAGGATAAGTTCGAGAAAATGAAGGAAAAGTATTCGGAACTTAGAAAGGATATTGATCAGATATTCCTTGAGCTCAGGGATATGCAAAAAGGTCTTCAGGAAAACGTGGAAAAAATGGACCACTTGATGTTCAAGCAAATGGCCGATGAGGTAGCCTCACCAATTAGGAAGAAGTTTAAAGGGAAAAATATTAGTAACTACTTGAACGAGATAATCGATGATATGACTGATAATCTGCAAATCTTTGCACAACAGTCTCAACAAACTATTGCTGGACTTTCTTTTGTAACTCCACAGGGCGATTCCTTTTTGCCCTACCAGGTAAACCTTCTGGTGGACAATGAAAACCAAGAGGGTCCACCTGTAATCATCGAATCTTACCCAACGTACAGGAATCTTTTTGGCAGCATTGAAAAAGTAGTTGACCGGAGCGGGGTCTGGAAGACGGATTTCAGTAAGATAAAGGCAGGGTCTTTTATAAAGGCAAACGGAGGTTACTTAGTGTTAAATCTTCTCGACGCAATTATGGAGCCCGGCGTATGGCAATCTCTTAAACGATCGCTAAAAACTGAAAAAATGGAAATTCAGACTTATGACCCCTTTTACCTTTTTACCACTTCGGGTCTTAAGCCGGAGCCTATAAAAGTAGATATCAAGGTTGCTATCATAGCAGACGCCTACCTGTATCATCTTCTCTACGTATACGACGAGGATGTTAAAAAAATCTTCAAGGTGAGGGCAGATTTCGACACCTCTATGGATAACAATGAACAATCTGTGATGCAATTTGCTGAGTTCATCAAGATGAAGAAAGATGAGGATAAATTAAGACCCTTTGATAAAGAGGCGATAGCTGCATTAATAGAACATGCAGTACGCATGACAGAGAGAAAGGAGAAAATTTCCACCAGTTTTCCTGCTATTACTGATTTACTCCGGGAGGCTGACTACTGGGCAGGCGAGGATAAAAAATCAATTGTCCGGGAAGAACATGTTGGCAGGGCCGTAGAGGCCAGGATCTTCAGGTCCAATATGGTTGAAGAGCATATACAGGAAATGATTGACAGGGGAACCTTAATGATAGATATAGATGGTGAGGTAGTCGGACAGGTTAACGGGCTTGCAGTCTATAGCCTCGGTGACTACATGTTTGGAATGCCTTCTCGGATTACTGCATCAACATCTATCGGCCGTTCAGGTATTATAAATATTGAAAGAGAGGCAGAGTTGTCCGGCAACACTCATAACAAGGGTGTCCTTATCTTAAGCGGGTATTTGAGAAAAAAATATGCCCAGGACAAACCCTTAACTGTAAGCGCCAGTATTGCATTTGAGCAATCATACAGTGGCGTGGACGGAGACAGTGCTTCGTCTACCGAGATATATGCCTTGCTTTCAAGTCTTTCTGATATACCGTTAAAGCAGAATATAGCAGTTACCGGCTCGGTGAATCAAAATGGAGAAGTCCAGGCAATTGGTGGAGTTAATCAAAAAATTGAGGGCTTCTATGATTGCTGTCGTAAAATAGGCTTTACTGGCAGCCAGGGGGTAATGATACCGCAAAGTAATGTTAAAGACCTTATGTTGAGGAAGGATGTTGTAGGGGCTGCTGAGGAAGGAAAATTTCACATCTATGCTGTAAAAACAATTGATGAGGGCATAGAGATAATGACCGGCAAAAAGGCTGGGGACATTAAACCTGATGGGGTCTACCCTAAGGGCACAATAAACTATCTTGTAAGCAAGAAATTGGGAGATTTGGCAGAAAAACTAAAAAAATTTGGCGACGAGAGAGAAAAGGAAGAGAAAAAGAAGGAAAAAGGGAAAAAAGGAAAGCCCTCGAACAAAATAAGGTAGCATTATCCTAAAAGGATTGCAGGGCAAACATAAGAAGACAAAAAGACAATTTAGCCCGGCATGTGACTAAGATGCATTTTCAATTGACTGCTTAACGTTCATATTGTCTATTAATATCTTCCAGAGGCGAACCATTTTTAGGATTTTTTCGTCAAACACCCATTTTTTTTTAGAGTAATGTTCCATGATATGGTTGAAGCCGTCAGTTTTATCACTTTTTTCCTTTAATTCATAAATCTTACCATATCCTATTACGCTCTGAAATGAAAATGTCCATTTGCAAGGATTGATCTCATCCGGCACTACCTGGACCCCCCGCTCCAACTCAAAACACACTTTGTTGTTTGCATTAATGTATTCTATCTTCTTCCCCTTTTTTGCTGTATGGAAATATATTGATGCCCCATCGTAGCCAAAGGAAACCGGCACAACATAGGGATTATCATTAAGGGACAATCCCAACCTGCACACACTGCAATCATTGATTATTGCTGTAATAATCTCTGAATCGGCTACTTCCTTTTCCTTCCGTCTCATTTTATTTCCCATGTTCTATAATTTATTCCTTACCTATCACGAAATAGCGACGAAACCTTTTAAGCCTCTTTGGGCCGATTCCTTTTACTGTAATTAATTCTTCTACGCTTTTATAGGGGCGACCTGCAATAATTTTTTCAGAGAGAACAGGGCCAATTCCATTGATAGACTGAAGTTCTTTTTCAGTGGCTGTATTTAGATCCAGCAGTCCTTTTGAAAGGTTAATTTTTTTCGACTTTGAGGGGGAGGTATCATTGAAAACAGAGTCGTTGTTTTTCAAATGAAAGGGTTCGGTAGAAAAAGAGGCAAAAACCGGTAGATGATCCGAGTATCCCCTTCCCAGGTGCTTACCCCTGCCTCTTTTTGCCCTTTGCCAACGGTAGACAGTGTTTTTTCTAAAAAGGTAGTCCCGGTCGAATTTATCAAATGAATTATCAACATAGGAAATTCCATTTTGGTCATAAAGTTCTTTGGGGACTATAATGTTGTCCGGGCCGTCCTTGTATTTGAGAAAATTGTAGGACCATCGCCTTTGTTTATTGATTTCAAGCCATAAATTGTAAAGATATTCATTCCCTGGCTGTTCCGTAAGAATTTTTTCATTAACCATTTCAGTATTTTTTACAGTCTTGAGAATGTGATTGATCCCGGTTTTGCCGGCAGTATCATTTAATTTGCTGGAATTGAGGAAGGTTTTGTATTCGTTATAGTTCGCATTAAAATCACCCGCCAATATAAAATCCATACCCTCTTTAAGCCTATTGATCTCCCTTCTGAGAGCCTTAGCATAAGATACCCTCCAGCTCTCAGGGCCTCGTTTAGATTTCCAGTGGTTGACGAACAGGATGAGATTATTACCATCTATATTAAGGGTAACCTTGAGAATATTTCTCGAAAATTCTTTATCAACCTGTATTTCCTCTTTCTTAATAATTGGAAATTTAGAAATAACAGCGCACTTCACCGGCGTAGCCTTGGAGTCTGCAATTGCAACATAAGGGTAATCTATATTGTAACCTCTCAGCTTGTCTTGCAGAAAAAAAAGGGCTTTTTTCGACTCAATCTCTTGCAGAGCAACAACATCAGCCCCCATGTCCTTTATCACTTCTGCTATGTTGGCAACTTTAATATCTACAACACCCTTATTCCAGCCATAGCGGTTATTTGGAATATACTCTATGTATTCTGTCCCATCCTTAGTGAGATCAAAAAGGTTTTCCACATTATAGCTTGCAACCTTAAAGGTCTTGGCCTCTGTTCCTGTGAAAGAGAATGGTAAGATAAGGAAAATTGACAAAATTATGGCTTTAATCCGCCATTTAGATCTCCGATTATTCATACGATTTCCTTATGTGGATTGTTTTAATCTGTGCGGCTTGTTACCTCTAATAAGTGGTATCCAAATTGTGTTTTTACCGGCCCTTGAACTTTATTCAGCTCTGCGCTAAAAACAACCTCATCGAATTCTTGAACCATCTGTCCAGGGCCGAATTCACCAAGGTCACCGCCTTGCTTTCCAGAAGGACAAGTTGAATGCTGTTTTGCTATTTCAGCGAAGTCATCGCCTGATAAAATTTTCCCTTTAAGTTCTTCACATTGCTCTTTGGTATCTACTAATATATGTCTTGCCCGCGCTTTAGCCATACCATTTCTCCATTTTTTACTATTATTAAATATTTCTCACCGCAGAGTTCGCGGAGTACGCAGAGTTTCAACCTGTGCGGTTAGCTTTTAGTCCCGCCTGAGATAATGTCATATGGCATAAAGAAAAACACCATATGACACAATCTGATTTGTATCAAATGTCATTACATACAATATATAGTGCTATATGCCATTTGACACAAATATAGGCGGGATTAGCTTTTGGATAAAACTGTTCAAAATCCTCTTTACCTCATTGACCTGTTGATTAAGTTCTCTAAAATCTCTCATTTCCA
>CAYSWP010000076.1:0-7446 GCA_964434795.1 uncultured Desulfobacteraceae bacterium
TACATACATACCTTTCTCACTTGGATCATGTCTGTTTCACCTGAAAATATCTTTCTTATCCCGTCTTGCATCAAGGTTGTCATTCCATCAATTACGGCTTGTTTTTTGATATCTTCTATATGGTTTCTTTTTTGAATCATGGATTTCATTTTATTTCCACCAATCAGGAGCTCAAGCAAGGCAGTTCTCCCCTTATATCCAGTATTTTGGCATGTTGCGCACCCTTTTGGCCTGTAAAGGGTAAGGTCATCGCTGTAGGGTATATTTAAGGAATCAAAATCACCATTGTATTCTCTAACGAGTGAGTCATATTCATTTTTTGTAGGATGATAGGGTTCCTTACAATTCGGACAAAGAATTCTAACCAATCTCTGAGCAAGGATACCCAAAAGTGCATCGGCAAAATTAAAGGGATCCATCCCCATGTCTAATAAACGGATAATTGTTTCTGCCGCACTGTTTGTATGCAGTGTTGAAAAGACCAGGTGACCTGTGAGGGATGCTTCTATTCCGGTAGAAACTGTTTCCCTGTCTCTCATTTCACCAACCATAATTACGTCTGGGTCTGCCCTTAAGAATGACCTCATTGCCTCAGCAAAAGTAAAACCTATTTTCGGTTGAACCTGAACCTGACGAAGGCCTTCTTGCGTAATCTCAACCGGGTCTTCTGCTGTCCATATTTTTGTCTCTGTCTTGTTAATAAAATGCAAAGCTGAATGCAAGGTAGTAGTTTTTCCACTTCCTGTTGGTCCGACTACAAGGATAATTCCATAAGGTTTTTTCACCAGGTTGATAAATTCATTATAATCCCTTTCACTCATACCCATTTTATCGAGGGAGATTGGCCCACCTGTTGCCAGTAGCCTCATTACTACATCCTCATTTCTTCCTGCAGTCGGCATTGTAGCAATCCTCAGCTCCAAATCCAAGGGGGCATATTTCCTGAATTTTATCTTGCCGTCCTGAGGAAGACGTCTTTCGGCAATATCAAGATCGCTCATAATCTTAATTCTTGAGGTTATTGCGTTTTTATATGTATAGGGTATGGTCTGGTAAACCTGGCATGCACCGTCAATCCTGAACCTTATGACTTCATCTGATTTTCCCATTCTGGGTTCTATATGAATATCAGATGCCCCCCTATTGTATGCATCTACAATCATCTTGTTAACCAATTGCACTACTGCCCCATCTTCCTCTGTAACTCTTTCAATCTCAAGGTCATCTTCGTCATCACCATTTTCTAACTGCCCAAGAATATCCTCTATGCTTCCTGATTTACCCATGAGATCTGATCTTTTGACATCAAAAAAAAGATCAATCATTTTAGCGATATCCTCTCTTAAGGAAACACAGAACTCAAACTCTTCCCCAACTATAAGTCTTTTTATTGTATCCTGATCAGGTAAATAATTTGGGTTTTCCATTGCTATGACAATCTTCTGGTTAGACTGATATACAGGTACAAAATGGTTTCTCTTTAGATATGTTGCTTTAAGCCCTTTGAGCAGTTGTCCAGGAATAACCATCCTTTCATCGTATGGTATAAAACGTGTATTGTAAAACATACTCAAGGACTCGCCTATATTTTCCCTGGATACATGGTATTCATTCATAAGAATATTTTCCACGGTGCTTTTTGTCTTTCTTGCCAGGTTCATAGCGCTTTCCAAGTCTTTAGCTGTGATTATGTTGTTACTGATAAGATAATCAAATTTTGTACGTTTAGTTCGCTGTTTTAACCTGTTATGGTTATAGAAGGCAATTCCTAAAATTTTAGCTATTTCTATAACAGATCTCTGGTCTTCATCTGTGAAATAGTTTCCGTTGGTTTTGTTAATAAGCTGTATTGCGCCTAAAAGGTATTTTTTAAATTTTATAGGTGCGGCCAATACCTGGGTTGTTTTGTAACCAGTCTTTTTATCCCAGCTCATGTCGAACGTCAATTGAGGGCTAATCCTTTGGAGTTCTTCTCTATCATATGCATTCTTGATGTTTGCAATTTTTCCTTTAGCAGCGCAATATCCTGCAATACTTTTATCGTCGATTGGGACCCGTATCTCACTTATCTCATCACCAGTTTTAAATCTTGAAACTATTTCACGATTTATCCTGTCAACTACATAAATAGTTAACCGATCTGAATCAAAAAGGCTGAGGATGCTTTCTCTTAAATTAATTAAGATATCATCAATTCCACTGGAAGAGTTTATTTTATTTGTAATATCATTAAGCCGCTTCGTGAATTGAAGTTCCCTTTTTAAGGCTCTAATATCACCTGCTTTTTCTGTTACATTTTTCTCTTTAATAAATTTTATTGCATCCGATTCTTGGATAAGCATAGTCAAATTACCACCATTGGAAGTTAATGATAAAATAATTATAGTTATAGTTTACAATTACTATCATATATTATAAACTTTGCCTATAAATTTTAATCTTTTTGAAATAGGTCAATGGCTTGATTTTCATAATCAATCCATTGAATAAATCGGCCCATAAGCGCTTAACCTTTAGTTTTTAACCTGTGAACGCATACTAAATTTCTATATTACCATGTTTGATGGATCACAAATAAATAAAGGCAAACCCCTTTTGTTGGCATCGTCCTCTCCAAGACGGAAGTCTATACTGAGACAAATAGGCATCCCCTTTGAAGCAAAGAAAAGCATGTTTGATGAAGCCGTTTATAAAGATTTACCCCCTGAGGAAAAAGTGTGTCAAGCGGCGATCAGTAAGTCCAGGGCAGTATATGAAGCTCAAAAAAAACAATGGGTACTCGGTGCGGACACTATAGTGACACTAAACAAAAAGATATTCGGTAAACCAAAAGACCTAAATGACTGCCGTAATACACTTAACCAGTTGAAAGGAAAAAGCCACAAAACAATAACCGGTTTCTGCTTACTTAATTTAAGTGGTGAAATCGCGCATTTAGAAGCAGTAATAACAGAGGTGAAAATCAAAAAACTAAGTGACAATGAAATAGAAAACTATATCAAAACAGACGAACCTTTCGGCAAGGCAGGAAGTTATGCCATCCAGGGCATTGGTTCCTTTATGATAGAATATATACATGGCTCTTATACAAACGTTGTTGGCCTGCCGGCATTTGAAGTTGTAAAAGCCTTTGTTAAGTGCGGCGCCATTAAGGATTTTCCATTGATAGAGAAAGACTCAACCGGTTGAAAGGTCCTTTGAATCCAAACTTGTCGGGGCTTATTTATACCATCTATTCAGTAAAGGTTCTCTGTCTGACTATTTCAGAGAATATTACCCCCGATGCTACGGATACATTGAGTGAATCGAGTTGTCCAAAACCTGGTATACTAACCATATGATGACATTTATCTCTCACAACCCTGCTCAAACCCTTCCCTTCACTACCCATGACCAAAACGAGATCTCTATTCCAGTCAAATTCATAAATGCTTGTCTTGCTTTCCTCTGACGTACCAATTATCCATAGATTATTATTTGCTAATTGATCAATTGTCCTTGACAGATTTACCACCCTTGTCACTGGAAGGTATGCTGATCCACCGGCTGATGTTCTGTGAACAGTATCTGTAATAAATGCCGACCTATCCTTTGGCAAGATAAGTCCTTGAACCCCAAAGAATTCGGCTGTTCTAATCAAAGCCCCAAGATTTCCAGTGTCTGTAATATGATCAGCAATGAGAAGAAGCCCTTTTCCTTTACTTTCAAGGGCGATTTTAATCAATTCATCTAAATGAAAGTACCTGTAATTTTTCAAAAAAGCTATTATGCCCTGGTGAGGCAAATTAGGCAGTATTCTGTCTAAGTGAGACCTTTCCTTGAATTTAATTGGTATGCTTTTTTTTCCGGCCATATCCAGTATTTCCCGGATGCGGTCCATCTTTCTTTGTTTAGCAATCAGAATTTCAATTATATCATTGCCTCTTTTAAGGTTTTCTATGACTGCATTTATACCAGATACAAAATAGGACATAATTCACTGTGTAGATTACAAATGGAATAATTCTTTAACTAAAGGCAACCTTTTTTCTTTAGAAGCCCTACAGGAAACAATGATTGCCTCCACTTCATTCACCGCTTTATTTAAGTAATCGTTAATAATAATAAAATCAAAATCTCCACATTGTTGTATTTCCCCTATTGCCCTCTTCATTCGTAATGCTATGTTTGTTTCTCCACCCTTTGATCTTTTTTTCAACCTTTCCTCCAGAGCTTGCACTGAAGGCGGTAAAATAAATATCAGCAAAGAATCAGGGAACCTTTTCTTTACCGCTTTGGCGCCCTGTATATCGAGGTCCATCAGAAGGTCTTTTTCTGAAGATAACTCTCTGTTTGCACTTGCGATAGAGGTCCCATAATATTGGTCATAAACAAAGGCCCATTCTAAAAATTCTTGTTTTTTAATCATTTTTTGAAACTCTTCCGCATCTACGAAATAATAGTGTCTGCCATGGACCTCTCCCTCTCTTGGCTTTCTCGTGGTATGGGAGATTGAGTAACCTATCACCCCAACTTTTTTCCTTACACTATTTATAATCGTCGTCTTTCCTGTTCCGGAAGGAGCAGTTATGATGAAAATTTTTCCTAAGTCAGACAATTTCTTCTCTGTATGCTTTAATGAATAATACGAATATTACAAATGGGCGTGCCGCTAAAAAACTATATCAAGTCTTCCCCTCTCAATAAACCATCTGGAGAAAACCTTTGTGCTATTGTTTCAGATTGAACGGCCGACATTATTACGTGATTGCTGTCTGTTATTATTACTGACCTTGTCCTTCTTCCCTGCGTCGCATCAATTAATCTTTTCTCATCTCTTGCCTCTTCACGAAGTCTTCTAACCGGCGCAGAAGAGGGTGAAATGATTGCTACAACCCTTCTTGACACGAGAAAATTGCCAAAGCCGATACTCAGTAAATTTGAGTCCATAAATCTTTTCTCCTGTTTCTAATCATTTTTTATTCAACATTCTGAATTTGTTCTCTTAATTTTTCCAATTCTGCCTTTACTTCCACTACATAATGGGAAATGAATGAATCTGAGGCCTTGGAACCAATAGTATTTACCTCTCTGTTTAGTTCCTGCAATAAAAAGTCTAACCTCCGTCCGACTGCATCATCCTGGTTCATAAAATCTTTAAACTGTTTTAAATGGCTCTCCATCCGAACAAGTTCTTCGGTGACGTCAGATTTTTCTGCCATAAATGCCACTTCTTGAAACAATCTGTCTTCATTTATTTCAATATCTTCAATTAAGTTTTTAATGTTTTGGTTTAATTTTTCTCTATATAGTTTAACTGTTTCTTTAGATCTGCTTTTTATTTTATTAATATATTGAGTAATTATCTGTAATCTATTCGAAAAATCTTTCTCCAGGGCAGTACCTTCATTTTTTCTCATATTATCCATCAAAAGCATGGCATTCTCCATCACAACCTTCAGACCTGGCCATATTTCTTCTTTGTCAACACTATCCTTATTCACAATGATCAAATCTTTTAGCTGGGAAAAATAAGCTATATCAATTGGTTTTTCACATCCAATCTCCTTCTTTAATTCATTAAAAATATCAATATATTCTTTCACTAATGGTCTATTTAACTTTATTTGAAAATCCTGTTCTGCATCGTTTTTTCTCTGTACGGATATTTCAACCCTTCCCCTTTTAACCATTGCAGAGGCTGTTTCCCTGATATTTTCTTCGAATGTTTTAAAGCTATTGGAAAGCCGCAAAACAATCTCTCTGTAGCGATAATTACCAGACCTTATTTCAACAATAAACCCTTCATTATCATTTAAAGATTCGGCCCTTCCGTATGCTGTCATACTTTTAAGCATAATGTTGCCCTTCCCTTTTAAGTCCCTTATTCTATTTCGTTCTTTTTCCCCCTTAAATAGGATAAATAATTATCCCTTAACGTATTGAAACAGTCAATAGTCTTTTCATTTCTATAGTCAGGATAAGTCCACTCCAGGGATTTAAATGTTCCTGCACGGAAAACAAGGGTTAAATCTGCATATATCCCCTTTCCCAAATAAATCCTGTGAATGTAATTCTTGCCGGTGGCAAGCACTAAACGCTCCAAAGATATATACCCAGGATCTATATTGATTTTTCTTTTCATCTTTGAAAGATGCTCATCCTCAATTTTATTGGTTATCAACTTGGCTTCTACTAAGAATTCAGGGTATATATGTTTTTCGAAAGAAATAAATCGCCTATACAAAGGCCAACCCATCTCCTTTGCATAGTATTTAGTTCTATCAAAGATAATTTCCTCGCTAATCCAGTCAGTAACACCAAAATATTTCTCCATTTGTTTAATGACCTTCATTATCAGATCTACATCTGAAGAAAAGAGACTGCTAATTAATTTTACCTTTTGTCCGGGTTTTGGTTTACTCACTATTTTACCTTTAGTATCTTAAAATCTAAGAAAGAGCCAATTTCTTAAGAGTATCTAATGTTACGGTTGACGTTCCAACCTCTCCGACTACAATACCTGCAGCTATATTAGAAAGATAGGCGGAAGATTTAATATTAAGCCCACTGGTCATGCCGAGTGTTAAAGTTGCTATCACTGTGTCCCCTGCACCAGTTACATCATAAACCTTTCTTGCAACTGATTTTATATGAGTCAGGCTTCCATCTTCCTCAAATAGAGTCATTCCATCCTTTCCTCTGGTAATTAACAATGCCTTACTTTTATTCTGATTTAACAATTTTCTTGCGATATTACCCAGGCTTTCTTCGCTATCCCCCTCAATACCTGCTATTTTACCAGCCTGAACATGATTGGGTGTTATTAAGGTTACATCTTGGTAAAAATTGAAATTCATAACGTTTGGATCAACCGTTACAGGAATACTTTGTCCTGATATGATATCTCTTAATCCTTTCATAAGATTTTTTGATACTACACCTTTACCATAATCAGAGATTATTACTCCAGAGATGACTTCTCTTTTTTTGTCCACAAAATTTAGAATTTTATTCTCTACTCCAGGACTTAGAGGAGCCCTTTTTTCCAGATCATATCTTACTACCTGTTGGTCTTGGGCAATAATTCGCGTTTTAAGAGTTGTAGGCCTGCTATCCTCAATAATTACGCCATTTTTATCTACACCAAGTTTATCCATTTTAGATATTACATCTCTTCCTGCAGCATCATTTCCAACAACGCTGCATAACAAAACATTTCCGCCTAATGACATTGCATTATTAAGAACATTGGCCGCTCCCCCTAACAATGTTGTTTCATGATGAACCTCGACTACAGGTACCGGGGCTTCAGGGGAAATTCTCGATACATTGCCCCATATGAATCTGTCCAACATAGTATCGCCTATAATAAGTATCTTTGACTTACTAAAATTATCAATGGCTTTACTGAGATACTCTTTATTTATGTCCATAATATTCATAATCCTAAACCGGGCAAGCCGG
>CAYSWP010000077.1:0-7428 GCA_964434795.1 uncultured Desulfobacteraceae bacterium
CTGAACCCTTGAATCCTGGACCCCTTTCTCCCAACTAATTGGGAGAAGAACCATTAAAAATTACATGCCCAGAGAACCTATCTTTGATTTGCCCCCATAGGCAGTTGTGATTTTGTATGGCCTTAACCCTGAATCCGAAAACGTGAGCGCTTAAAAATATTTTTAATTGACTCAGGCATGTTTACTCGTATATGCTCTAACTCAAAAATTTTACAGGGTAATGCCTATGCTTTCATTAAAATTTGATGAAGATACTTGTAAAACCTGCCCCACGAGCGATTGTCTTGTTAAATGCCAGTATATGGATTTTAATAAGACAGAGGCAAAAGTGGAGATGTTAAAAATATTCAGTGGAGAAGATTCACCTGTATTGCATGATTGTGTTACATGCTACGGTTGTGAGGAGTATTGCAAACGTGGCAATCACCCCTTTTATCTCATTACGGAAAGAAGGCAGGAGAAGGGCATACTCACAGCGCCAAGGGCTATAACCAGGCAGTGGATTAATATTGGGGAGCCTTTAGGAAAATACAGATTAGGTGATATTAAGAAGAAAATCCTGTCCTTTGGTTTTATGCCGGAGTTTTTAAAGTTAGTCAAGGGCAGGCTCTTTGAGGATGTGATGCCCTCGTATATTTTTGGCCAGGAGTTTTTCTGTAACGTAGTTTACATTCATTTTTCCAATACCGCCATAATAAAGGAAAGGCTCCCTGTTATTATGGATAATTTCAGGAAACTTGGTGTTGAAGAGGTTGTGTGTATGCATGATGAATGCTATGGCTCCTTCACATCCCTTGCGCCTGCCTATGGCATAGAGGTTCCCTTCAAACCTATCCATTATTTTGAGTATCTATATAACAGGCTTAAAGAATTGAGTGATGACATACGGCCCTTAAATGTTAAAGCAGCCTATCAAAGGCCCTGTTCGTCAAGGCTATCTTCTGATAAACATCATTTTGTACGTGATATTATGGAGCTGATAGGGGTTGAGCTCGTGGACCGAAGATACAAGGATGAAAATGCCCTTTGCTGTGGGGATATTTTTGGGATGATGTCAGGCTATGAGCTTAAGAATGATGTTCAGAAGAGAAATATTGATGACATGGTAGATAACGGTGCGGAATATTGTTTTTTTAATTGTCCTGCATGCCAGAACGCCATATCGGAAAAAGTGATTAAGAGGGGCATTAAACCTCTTCACATAATAGATCTCTGTAGAATGGCCATAGGTGAAGAACCGGAAATGGAGGTATGATATTATGAGCGACATTTATAATGCCCTTGCTGGAATAGTGGGGGAAAATTATGTCTCTTATCAACCTGAGGAGCTTTTCTTCTATGCACGGGATCCAGGTTTAATGCCGGCGAATAGTCCGGACTATGTGGTCTTGCCAAAGACATCATTAGAGATACAGGAAATAGTAAGGCTTGCGAACAGAGAGAAGATATCAATTGTGCCGATGGGCGCAGGGCTGGCTTTAACGGGCCTTGTGATCCCTCTGAAGGGAGGGATTGTGGTTGATATGAAAAGAATGAATAAAATAATAAAGGTAGATGAGAGAGCCCGTTATGTAATAGTTGAAGGAGGTACTTCCCAGGGCTTTTTGAAATCATATCTTGAAAAGAATTATCCAAGATTGCGTCATAGTATTCCAGACGCCCCTCCAGCCGCAACAATAGCATCAAATGTAATAATTCACGGGCAGGGGAGGTTGACACAGCAATATGGATTTAATTCAGACATGGTTAGCGGCCTGGAGGTTGTGCTTCCGTCCGGGGAGATATGTAATATAGGGTCTCCTTCCATATCTCCAGACTGGTTTTCAAAAGGGGCTCCCCTTCCTGATCTGTCCGGCCTGTTCCTTGGCTGGTTCGGCACAACCGGCATTGTCACCAAGGTAGGGCTAAAACTTTATCCCAAAAAGAAAATAAGAGATGTAGAGATCTTTGTTACGGATAATGAAGACCTTGTTCCGGATATGATATATGAAATCACCCATACTGAAATGGTGGAGGACGTGCTAATCTTTAGCCAGCCATTGCCAATGATGTTTAAAGATAACCACCATGTAAGTTTTTATTTAACCGGAGATACAGACGAAGAGATAGAGTTTAAGAGAAAAATAATCTGGAATGCCCTGGATGGATTTATCAGAAATAAAGACGGGGGTTTTATGTCTATTCCCCCTGCCATGAAACCGTCACTTTTGGAGATGCCTCAGACAAGCGCCAGCAGGTTGGCAGACGTAAAAAAAGGCGGTGGATTTGAATATTCAGGACCAATTATTACTGTGGAAAAGTATCCGGAATGTTCACGAAAACTTGTTGAAATGTCCTCTAAATATAACCTTGCATACTCAGGCATGGTAAGGATTATTGACGGTGGTCATTGTATGATGTTTGGTTTTGCCTTTACCTTTAACAGAGCAGACCCTGATATGATGGATAGAACCAGAAATGCCCTTGAAGAGATAAGTGAATATGTTCTAAAAATAGGCGGCGTCTATTGGAAGCCGACTGTTGCCGAACAAAAGGTTGCAATTGAGAGAATGGATCCAAATACACGTTATCTGATGAAAATGATAAAGGATAGTTTAGACCCTAATGGAATCATGAATCCTGGAAACTGGGAGGTTAATTGAATGAAGTATGAAGATATTGTCCACAGGTGTTTCAGATGCGGCTACTGTAAGCTGACAGGTGATTATTATGATTTTAACTGCCCTGCTTATAGAAAGTTTATGTTTGAGACCTATTCGCCTGGCGGAAGGATGTGGCTTATAAGGGCATGGCTTAACGGTGAGATAAAAAATTCAGAACGTTTTCAGGAGATAATATATTCCTGCGCCACCTGTGCCAACTGTGTCGAACACTGCGTGTTTACCTTTAGCGAGGATTTGGTAAATATCTTTATAGCGGCCAGGGGAGAGTTGGTAAATAAAGGTATTATACCCCCAACGGTGAGAGATTATTTTAAGAATATCAGCATAAGTGGAAACCCCTACAAAGAACCTGCTGAGGAAAGAGGGAAATGGGCAGAAGGCACCCCTGTTGAAGAGTATAAAGACCAGGAATACCTTTTTTACATTGGAGATGTCGGGTCTTATGACGAGAGGGGAAAGAAAATTGCCAGGGCCATGGGAAATTTACTAATTAAGACAGGTCTGTCTATAGGTATTCTTGCAGATAAGGAAAACTCCGATGGAAATGAGGTGAGGACCCTTGGTGAAGATGGTTTGTTTAAATATCTGGCGGAAACCAACATTTCTCTTTTTAAGGAAAAGGGCATAAAGAAGATTATAACCCTGGATCCCCACGCCTTTAATGCCTTTAAAAACGATTATCCAGACCTTGGAGGGGAATTTGAGGTATATCATTATACGCAGATTCTGGCGCCATTGATGGAGTCCGGAAAGATGACGTTAAAAGATCTTAAATTAAGGATTACATACCACGATCCATGCTATCTTGGCAGACATAATGGCGAATATGATGCGCCAAGAAGGATATTGAGATCAATCCCAGGCATTGAGTTTGTTGAGATGGAGCAAAACAGGGAAAATGCCTTTTGCTGCGGAGGGGGAGGGGGAAATTTCTTTACCGACATCCTGGGAGGTGGAGAAGATAGCCCGAATAGGATCAGGGTGAGGCAGGCCCTTGACACTGGTGCAAATATCATAGCAGTTGCCTGCCCTCAGTGTGCCAAGATGCTGGATGATGCTGTTAAGGTGGAGGAACTGGAGGACAGAATAGAGGTTTTAGATATTGCGGAAATTGTTGCAAAGGCAATGGGTTAATGGCCGGAAGACATTATATAGACTATCAGAATTGATTTTTGAATTTGTTAACTCAAAAAGCCACCGAAAGGTGGTTTTTTATTCATTATTGTTATGGAAGATCAAAAAAACGCCAACGTAAAAATTATATTTGCCTTGACTCTTGTTCATTTTGTAGGAGATTTCTATTCCGCCTTTATCAATCCTTTATTACCGGTGTTCGTGGAAAAGTTTTCGCTTACCCTGGCGCAGGTTGGCATCCTTGTAGGCATAAGCCGGCTTATGGCATTTATAGTGCAACCCGTCGCTGGATATGTGGCGGATCATTACAGGACGAGGTTTTTTGTACTTGGCGGTCCACTCTTCACAATTATCTTTATCTCTCTTCTCGGAGTAGCGCCCTCTTTTTTGATGCTGCTTCTCTTTGTATCCTTAGGGTCCATAGGCTCCTCTATGTTTCATCCCACGACCGCCGGAATGGTATCTGAATATTCGGGACGGCATTTTGGGCTTTCCATGTCGATCTTTAATGCCGGGGGAACATTTGCATTTGCAGTTGGGCCTGTTTTTATCACTTATTTAGTGGGCGCTTATGGTCTCGGGATATCTCCATTTACAATGATAATTGGTCTTGTAGCAATGATTTATCTTTTCAAGATCGTTCCTACCCCCCTTGGGGAGAGACTAAAGGATTTCGGTTTTATTGGGTCATTAAAAGAGGTGTTAGGTCATGTATGGAAATCAATTGTTCTTATTTGGGTAATAATGGTTTTGAGGGCATTTGTTGGCATCTCATTCAGAAGCTTTATTACAGTATTATTTTCCCAGGAGGGATACTCGCTTGTATCAATAGGGGTGATTATATCCATCTTCACGGTAGCAGGGTCTATTAGCGGGCTTCTTGCAGGCCATTTATCCGACAAAATTGGATACAAACCGATTTTCTATATTTCCCATGGGCTTGCAACGCCAAGTCTCATATTTTTGTTATATACGCCGGGCATCTGGGTGTATTTTGTTGCCTTCATAGCAGGATTCATGACAATGGCTACCTTGCCCCTGGGGGTTGCTATGGCACAAGAATTGGCGCCACGAGGAAGGTCGATGGTTTCAAGCCTTATGATGGGGTTTGCCTTTGGACTGGGGGGAATTATGACCCCTATAACAGGTAAACTTGCCGATGTATTTTCCATCCGGCCGGTTCTATGTTTGCTTGCAATAATACCCTTGTTAACAACAGGACTTATTTATATGATGAAAGAGGTTAAAACGAGATAAATAAGTTTATTCATTTATTTCATAACGCTGTCAAGAGCGAAGGCCCGACGTCTTTATGCTTTTTATTAAAGCCGGCAGAACCTCCATTGCATCGCCAACTATGCCAAGGTCTGCAACCTTGAATATAGGTGCGTTAGGGTCTTTATTTATTGCTATAATGGTTTTTGCTGAGCTCATGCCGACAATATGCTGAACAGCCCCGCTGATTCCCACGGCTATGTATAATTCAGGGCCTACAGTATGGCCTGATTGACCTACCTGCCTGGTGTGGGGAATCCAGTCAAGTTCAACAATGGCCCTTGAACCTGCCGTTACTCCTCCAAGTTCATCTGCCAATTCCTTAATGAGCTTAAGGTTTTCTTTTTTCTCGCACCCTTTTCCAGCCGAAATAATAATATCTGCTTCCTCAATACTCGTTTCTTTTTGCCCTGTTAATTGTTCTATGCCTACAACCTTAGTCCTGATTGAGGTTTGGGATAGCACTACTTCAAAGTCCTCGATCTCCCCATTTCTTGTATTACCATACTCCTCACATGGGAAAACATTTGGTCTTACAGTGGCCATTTGAGGCCTTGTGTAAGGAGAAATTATCGATGCCATGATATTTCCACCAAATGCCGGTCTTGTCTGAACAAGTTGGCCCTCTTTGTCTATATCTAAACCAGTGCAATCTGCTGTGAGCCCTAAATGAAGCCTTGCAGCAATTCTTGGCGCTAATTCCCTCCCCCGCGGTGTCGCCCCAAAGAGAAAAACAGATGGTCGTTCCTTAGAGATAACAGTGCATAATACATTGGTAAAACTGTCCGTTGTGTAATTATCAAGGAGTTTATGCCTGCATCTGATTACCCTGTCCGCACCATAGTTGATTAATTCCTTAAGCCCGTCTAATATGACGTTTCCTAATACTACTGCTGCAAGCTCTTGCTCAAGATTGTCTGCGAGTTTTCGTCCCTGAGATAAAAGCTCTTTGACCACCTTCTTAGGCACGAGGTTTTTACCTTTTTCCTCATATTCTCCCCATATAAAAACACCTGAAAATTTGCTTAGTTCCTCCTTTGGAATCTGTCTCCTTTCAATGGTAATCGCCTCTGCAGGGCAACTACTTACACATGCGCCACACAGGGTGCAATTGTCCTTAACCCTTGCAATCTTATCAACGACGGTGATTGCCGCAAAAGGGCATATCTTTTCACAAATCTTGCAGCCAGTGCATTTTTCAGTATCAATCGTTAGCATTATTTACGGCATCCTTCATGACAAACCAAAAGTAGTTTATCCCGCGACATGCGGGATTGATTTTGTATCTTAGCAGTGAAACTTGAAACGTGTCGAAGATCCCGCCAGGCGGGAAAAATGGGAAAAACACTAGCATGTAAATGCGTTATCTAATTTCAAGTTTCAAGTTTCGGCATCCTGAATTAGGCAAAAAATACATGCCTTTTAAAAAAAATGTAAACAGGTAAATGAAGGATGCCTTATATACCTTATACAAAATTTCTTTCCCTGAGGAATTCAATCATTTTCTTTGCTGCATCTGCAGGCTCACTGTCTTGAATGATTATTCCCTGATTTTTCAATTGTGGAGGAAATACCTTCATGACTTGCGTGAGAGAGCCTTTAAGTCCAATTTCATCCTCATCTATGTCAATATCTGAGGATGTGATAACTTTAAAGGGCTTTTTTCGTGCATCAAGTATTTCTTTAAACGAGGGTATTCTTCTAATCATAGGTCCCATACTTACGGAAATAAGGCAGGGCAATTTTGACTCTAAGGTTTCTTTCCCTGCCTCGATCTCTCTTGTCACCCTGACCTTTTTTTTATTGCTCGTTACCTCAAGGCTTGTACAGTACATAATCTGCGGTATTCCGAGAAGCTCTGATATTTCGGGGCCTACCTGGGCTGTATCCCCATCGATTGCCTGTTTTCCAACTAAAATCAGATCAAAACTTCCCTCTATTGTTTTTATAGCCCTGGCAATAGTTAAGGCAGTGGCCCACGTATCAGCACCTGCAAACTTTCTATCTGCCAGAAGAATAGCCCTGTCAATTCCCATTTCAAGGCAACGCATCAAAGCAGACTTGGTCTGTGGCGGCCCCATGGAGATGGCTACTGTCTCAGCATTATCATTTTTTTCTTTAAGTTCCAGGGCCTTTTCCACGGCATATTCACAGAACGGGTTAAGAATAGAGTCAACTCCCTCTCTCATTAAGGTGCCGGTTTCAGGATTTATTTTTACGTCCGTAATTTCTGGAACTTGTTTTACACAGATTAGTATTTTCATTTATATTAACTTTTTTGCCACAGATTTACACAGATTTACACTGATTATTGCTGATATTTAATAACCTATGCGGTTAGCTTTTAGCCATTAGT
>CAYSWP010000078.1:0-7413 GCA_964434795.1 uncultured Desulfobacteraceae bacterium
AAGTTTAAGGGCAGTCCCGGAACCTCTAATAATAGAAAGGCAATAAGGATAAATAAATTTTTAAGGAGTGAATAATGAGCGAAGAAACCATTCCCCAGGAGGAATCATTAGAGGAAAAGGTAGATGAGGCAATAGAAAGCCAGGATGGACAAGAGGAAATGGAGAAATACGACCTTGGATTTATCCTCGATATACCACTGGAATTATCCGTAGAATTCGGCAAGGTAAAGATAGTGATCAATGACCTTATTCAACTTGGCCAGGGATCTATAATAGAATTAGATAAGTCGGTAGGCGATCCGTTGGAGATATACATAAACGGAAAATTAATCGCAAGGGGAGAGGTTGTGGTTGTAGATGATAAATTCGGCATAAGGGTAACAGATATTATAAGCCCTATGGAGAGGGTAAAATCTCTAGGATAGTACATATGGATTCGGAGGTTCAGGGTTCAGGGTTAAGGGTTAAAACTGAGGCGTCGATTCGTGCACTCTAAACGGTGAACCCTGAACCCTTGAACACATACATATATTTGTAAGTGGTAAAAATGGAAGGTATGGCTAATTTTAATTTTATACACACTGGTCTCAAGACAATGGCCGTGCTTTTTATTGTGATCGGTCTTGTCGTATTGATACTCTATTTAATAAAAAGATTTCTATTCCAGGGACAGGGCATGAAAGGAGATCTGCCCATCAAGGCAATATCTTCATTACATTTTTCTCCAAAAGAACGGATTGAGGTTGTGGAAATTTCAGGTGAAAGAATTGTTATAGGTATAACGCCCGGAAGCATTAACTTTTTGACTAAACTTAAGAATTCAAATGAAAAAGATAGAAAAACACATGAAAATGGGACAGAGCTGCCGTCTGAGTAATCATAGATTATGGAAATATCTATTTTCCTTGATGCTTGCCATAACTGTTTATATTGCTTTTATTCAAGATGGAATGGCAGCAGATTTCCTCTTTCCATCGTTACGCCTTGGCATAGAAAAAGGGGGAGACACCGGCGATGTTTCAACCTTGCTGCAGATAATTTTTTTATTAACCATCCTTGCTCTTGCACCGTCTATCTTGATACTTATGACATCCTTTACCAGACTGGCCGTTGTTTTTTCCTTTCTGCGACATGCCATGGGAACGCAGCAGACTCCCTCTAATCAGATTATTGCCGGCCTGGCCCTGTTTCTAACATTTTTTATTATGATGCCTGTATGGCAAAAGGTTAATAGTTCAGCGCTGCAGCCATATCTTAATGAAGAAATATCCCAGGAAGCAGCCTTAAAGGCCGCTATGACACCTATCAGAAAATTTATGCTACAACAGACACGGGAGAAAGACCTAGCCCTGTTTGTAAAGATGGCAAAGGTTGAGAAACCCAAAAATATGGAAGATATCCCTGTATTTATCTTAATTCCTTCATTTGTTATAAGCGAACTAAAAACCGCCTTTATTATTGGATTTCTCTTGTATGTTCCTTTCTTGATTATAGATATGGTTGTGGCAAGTGTATTGCTAAGCATGGGAATGATGATGCTTCCGCCAATCCTTATCTCATTGCCGTTTAAGCTTATGCTTTTTGTTCTTATAGATGGATGGAATCTGATTGTAGGTTCACTGGTAAAAAGTTTTACCGGTGGATAGTAACTTATAGATAAGTAACGAATATGACACCAGAGTTTGTTATAACATTTGCCCAGGAGGCTATTAAAACAACTATCCTTGTATCAATGCCAATGCTTGGCCTTGGCCTTGCCGTAGGCCTTTTGGTGAGTATATTTCAGGCAGTGACGCAGATTCAGGAAATGACCCTGACATTTGTGCCGAAGATATTAATAGTTTTGCTGGCCCTCCTGTTTTTTGCAAGCTGGATGCTTGAGAAGCTAATGAATTTTGCTGCAAATACTATTGAACAAATTCCTTTTTTTATAAGGTAGGGGGAGGAGAGATCTCTGCGTTCTCTGCGAATTCAGCGGTGAACTATTACAAAAAAGATAACGGTAAACTTATGTATTCCATGCCTGTACAATATGAAGAATTTAAATCGTTTTTTCTAATACTTATAAGGATCAGTGTTGTCTTATTTATGTTACCTTTTTTTAGTTCAAGGATTATCCCCGTGCTGTCTAAGGCTGGGCTGGCGTTTATCGTAACCATAATCCTTTTTCCAGTTATAAGCAATAAGATGACTGAGTTCCCAGATACATCCTGGGGGGTGTTTCAATTGATAGTATCAGAGTTTATGATCGGCATGATATTAGGATTAACAGTGCAAATGTTCTTTGAGGCCGTCAGTATGATGGGGCAGTTGGTCGGTTTTCAGACAGGTTTTGCCATTGTCAACATTCTTGATCCTCAAAGCGGCACACAGGCGTCTATTCTCTCTAACATGTCCTCTCTAATTGCCATGGTGCTTTTCCTTACCTTAAACGGTCATTATATACTCCTCGGCGCGATAAGAGAAAGTTTTGAAATTATAAATGTAGGCTCATTAAACTTAAACAAGCAATTATTTAAGGTAATCATGGGTGTCTCTACTGATATGTTTGCTATAGCAGTAAAGATAGGCGCTCCGGCTATTGCCGCCCTTCTTCTTACCAAGGTGATCTTTGGGTTGATTACAAAATTAATACCCCAGATGAATATAATGATTGTGGCATTTCCTGTTCAGATTGTCATAGGGCTTATCTTCTTTGGGATATCCATGAATGTGCTTTTAATGATTATGGACAGATATGTTGGGGATTTAGATCTTCTATTGATTAATATTATGAGACTATTAAGGGTATAAAAATGGCAGAAGAGAGTTTTGAAGATAAAACTGAACAGCCAACGCCAAAAAGAAGGGATGAGGCCAGAAAAAAGGGACAAGTGGCGAAATCCAGAGAATTGCCCTCAGTGGCCGTACTTCTTTCCGGCATATTTACCCTAACGCTTTTTTGTTCGTATATGTACTCTTATATCCAAAAAATGATGAAAGAGGCCTTTTCTCTGCCCATTCTTAATGATATCAGCGTATCCGGATTCATAGTCTTTTCTGAAAGAATGTTGTCTCTATTCATATTAGCCATGATCCCAATTTTTGTCGCCATTGTTATTACGGCAATTTTAACAAATGTAGTGCAGGTAGGCTTTATGTTTTCCTACGAATCACTAAAGCCTACCTTTTCAAAAATCAATCCCATCAAGGGCTTTGGAAGGCTTTTTTCAAAACAATCGTTTGTAGAACTATTTAAGTCTTTGCTGAAATTGGCCATTATCGGGGGGATAGGTTATGTCGCATTAAAGAGTGAAATGAAAGAGCTGCCACGTTTAGGTGACATGGAGATTGCCTCAATCATAGTTTATATCCTTAGAACGGCGGCTATGATAATTATTAAGTGCGTACTTGCTATGGTTTTTCTTGTAGCAATAGACTATGCCTTCCAGAAATGGGATTTTGAAAAAAAACTCAAGATGAGCAAGAAGGAGGTAAAGGATGAACATAAAAGCTCAGAGGGTGACCCTCTGGTTAAATCAAGAATAAGAAGCATTCAGATGCAGATGGCGAGGAAGAGGATGATGCAAGCGGTTCCCCAGGCCGATGTCGTAATTACCAACCCCACCTATTTGGCCATTGCACTGAGTTACGATAACTCCTCCATGGACGCGCCCAAATTGCTTGCAAAGGGCGCAGGTAAGGTGGCGGAAAGAATAAAAGCCCTGGCGGAAAAACACGATATCCCTATCCTGGAAAACAGGGAACTTGCCCGGAGTTTATACTCTCTCGTTGAGATAGGCCAAGAAATACCGCCGTCCCTATATAAGGCTATTGCCGAGGTACTGGCATATATTTATAAACTGAAGGGAAATAAGGAATATGAGGCCGCATAAAGACTGTGCAGTTAATAAAATCATTCAACCTGTGCGGTTAGACGTTAGTCCCGCCTGATGCGGGATTAGCATTAAAAAGGGGTGGAAATGAGAGATTTTAGAGAACTTAACCAAGAGATCAATGAGGTAAAGAGGATATTAAACAGATTTATCAAAAAGCTAATGGCTAATGGCTAAAAGCTAACCGCACAGGTTGAAATTTATCGAAAATCTGTTAACAGTTTGTCAAAGGATAACTTTAGAGAATAATCCAAGGTTTATATAATGGAAAAAGACTTAACATTAGATTCAAATCCTCCAGCCCCTGCCAGTGAAATATTGACAGTTATCGGGGTAATAACTGTTCTTGTAGTTATGATTATTCCATTACCGCCAATTATTCTCGACTTTCTTTTGGCGCTGAATATTACACTCTCAATAACTATTCTCCTCATTGCCATGTACGCATTAAGGCCCTTGGATTTTTCCATATTCCCATCTCTGCTTCTCGTTACAACCCTTTATAGACTTTCCCTTAATGTTGCATCAACACGGCTGATACTTCTCCATGGAAATGAGGGGTTATCTGCTGCAGGAAAGGTTATAAAATCCTTTGGTGATTTCGTAGTTGGAGGGGATTATGTAGTAGGGATGATAGTTTTTATAATCCTGGTTATTGTTAATTTCGTGGTTATTACAAAAGGCGCCACAAGGATTGCCGAGGTTGCAGCTCGATTTACTTTAGATGCAATGCCTGGGAAACAAATGAGCATTGACGCAGACTTAAATGCCGGAATAATAGATGAGGATGAGGCAAAAGAGCGTCGAACGATAATTGCAAGGGAGGCCGAATTTCATGGCTCCATGGACGGTGCGGCGAAATTTGTCAGGGGAGATGCAATTGCAGGCATAATAATAACCATTATAAATATAATTGGTGGATTTATAATCGGAGTCCTTCAAAGGAAGATGTCTATAATGGATGCAGCCCAGAATTACACCCTGTTGACTATCGGTGATGGGCTGGTTTCCCAGATTCCTGCACTTACAATATCAACTGCAGCAGGTATAATTGTCAGCAGGGCTGCATCCACGGATAGCATGGGAAAGGAATTCGGTAAACAGCTTGCCGGTTATCCAAAGGCAATCTATATTGCATCATTCACAATCTTCTTTTTTGGTCTCATTCCCGGCCTACCTCACTTGCCGTTTATCGTGCTTTCCTTAATCATTGCCGGAAGCATGTATCTCTTAAGCAGGAAAGAGACGGTTGCCAAGGTCAAAGAACTTGAGGAAAAAGAAAAGGAACAGGTTGATATAGGGCCGGAACCGGTAGAACACCTGTTGGCTATTGACCCCCTTGAGCTTGAAGTGGGATATGGATTAATTCCTTTGGTCGACAAGGAGCAAGGTGGAGAATTTCTTGACAGGGTTAGGTCAATCAGAAGACAGTTTGCCATTGATATGGGCCTGGTAATACCGCCAATCCATATAAGGGATAACCTAAAGATCAATTCATCTTCCTACCGGATTCTCCTCAAAGGCGTATCAATTGTAGGCGCTGAATTACTGGTAAAACATTTTATGGCCATGGATCCCGGCAACGTTACCCGAAAGGTGGAGGGCATAGACACCACAGAGCCGGCATTTAATCTACCGGCTATCTGGATACCGGAGGCAAAAAAGGAAGAGGCCAAACTTTCAGGTTATACAGTTGTAGACAATGTAACCATAATGGCCACACATTTAACAGAGGTCCTTAGAAAATATGCCTCAGAACTGTTGGGACGTCAAGAGGTTCAAAATCTTCTGGATAATTTGAGCAGGTCCTACCCAAAGGCCGTTGATGAATTGGTGCCGAACCTGCTCTCATTAGGGAATGTCCAGAAGGTTTTGCAAAATTTATTGCAGGAAAGGATATCTATAAGGGATCTATTAACGATTATTGAAACCCTTGCTGACTACGCGCCTTTAACAAAAGACCCTGAGCTCTTAACTGAGTATGTGCGGCATAAACTTTCGAGATCCATCATCAGCCCTTATATAGATGAAGATGGCACACTAAAATTAATAACCATGGCCCAGGATGTCGAGGACATTCTTGTTAAGGGCGTCCAGAAGACAGAGCATGGCTCGTACCTTTCGATTGACCCACAATTTGCAGACCCCATAATTAACTCTATCAGGGAAGAGACAGAGAAGGCCATGTCACAAAACATCCAGCCGATTCTTGTTACTTCACCGGTAATAAGAAGACATTTAAAGAAAATGATTGCTAATTTTATACCGTCTTTGATGGTTCTTTCCCAGAGCGAGCTTTTAAGTGACACGAGGTTTAAATCTATAGGAGAGGTCCAGTTAAGCCATGCAAGTTAGAAAATACCGGGCCGAAACAATTAATGAGGCTGTCATAAAAATTAAAAAAATTTTAGGGCCTGATGCAATGATAGTTTCCACAAAAA
The DNA here is from genome assembly GCA_964434795.1 of uncultured Desulfobacteraceae bacterium. Classification (GTDB taxonomy): domain Bacteria; phylum Desulfobacterota; class DSM-4660; order Desulfatiglandales; family B25-G16; genus M55B121. Next base: position 6,317 of record CAYSWP010000078.1, read on the forward strand.
AGTTGAATAATGGAGCTAATAAAGATGCCTTTGAGGTAACTGCAGTGCCTGCAGAAGATAACGGTCTCGATGAATACTCCAGCCCCATAGGAGATGTTAAATCAGAGCTTATGAGTATTAAAGAAATGATTTATCTTATGGGCCATGGAGGCAGTTTATCCGAATCGCTGATAATGAACCCTGCTGCACTCAATGTGTATACAAAATTAATAAGGGGCGGGGTAAATGAAAATTATGCCAGGATGTTCCTTGAAAGGGCCGGCGTGTTAAATGCTGCCTCCAGAGACCTGCTGGAAATAAGAGAAAAAACAATTCAAGAAATTATGCAGACAATAAAGATAAAAGATATATTTGAAACCAGGGACAAAAAATCAATAATAGCGGCATTTATTGGAACAACCGGTGTTGGCAAAACAACCACAATTGCAAAGCTTGCCGCCCAGCAAATGCTAAAAAATGGGAAAAAGGTAGGCCTCATATCAATAGACAACTATCGCATAGGAGCCATGGATCAGCTCAAAACCTACGCAAATATTTTAGGCATACCGTGTATCCCGGCATTTAACCGAAAAGATTTGCTCTTTGCCCTTAAAAGAATGGGCCAAAAAGATTTAATTTTTATAGATACAGCAGGCCATAGTCAATATGATATGTCAAGGATAGGGGAGCTGCAAAAAATAATTACTGATGACCTGTCTATCAGCACCCATCTGCTTTTAAGTGTTTCAACATCAGAATCAGAGATGAATAAGGCAGCAATAAATTTTGGCCCCTTAAAATTCCAGAGCTATATATTTACCAAGATAGATGAAGCGGAAACATGCGGATCAGCTATAAACCAGATAATGAAATTATCATTACCTGTTTCTTATTTCACTACAGGGCAAAGCGTGCCTGATGACATTGAAAAGGCACATAAAAAAAACATCTTACACCAATTATCAATGGAGTTTTAAATGGTCAGGGACAAAAGCAAAGGGGCAAGGCAAAAACTGAATAGTCACTAAAAATTTAGAGCTGTGCGGTTAGCCATTAGCATTAAAAAGGGGTGGAAATGAGAGATTTTAGAGAACTTAATCAACAGATCAATGAGATAA
>CAYSWP010000079.1:0-2914 GCA_964434795.1 uncultured Desulfobacteraceae bacterium
TTGTAAAAGTAAAAACCACCCTTCATACAACTAATGTGCTAATATAGCAAGAAAGAATTTATCTTTTTTTATATTTTTTAGATTACTGCCCTATTCATTAACTTTTTTGGTTTTGTCTTGACTGGTAGATATAATTAGATTAAACATAATCACTTAAAAATAAAGAGGGATATTTTAATTATGGATGAATCAAGTAGGCTAATTAAGGAAATAAAGGAAAGAGTTGAAAAATTAAGGGAAAAGGGCATTAACCTTTACCCTTCAGGATTTAAGAGGGATACGACAGCAGAGGATATAGCCAATCGTTTTGGGAAAATGAGCCATGATGAACTTCAAAATATCAATGATTTATTCACGTTATCTGGAAGGGTTATGTCCATCAGGAACTTCGGCAAGGCCGCCTTTATGCACATCAAAGACGGCACCGGCAGTTTTCAGGCGTATATAAGAAAGGATAAAATTGGAGATGATAATTTTACAGTATTTAAGCTCATAGATGTCGGTGATCATGTGGGAATTTCAGGATCGGTTTTTAGGACCAAGACAGATGAATTAACTCTGCTGGCAGATTCCATTGTTATTCTCTCAAAGTCCCAGCGGCCGCTACCGGAAAAATATCACGGATTAATAGATGTAGAGGTAAGATATCGTCAACGTTATCTTGATTTGATAGTTAACGACTATGTAAAAAGCACCTTTGTACTAAGAAGCAGGATATTGAAAAGCATACGCGATTTTTTTTACAACCAGGGGTACATGGAGGTGGAAACCCCGATGATGCAGGCAATTCCAGGAGGAGCAACTGCCAGGCCATTTAAAACATATCATAATACATTAGATATGGATTTTTATTTGAGGGTAGCGCCTGAGCTATTTCTGAAGAGATTGGTGGTTGGGGGATTTGAAAAAATTTTTGAATTAAATAGAAATTTCAGAAATGAAGGTATATCAACAAATCATAACCCAGAGTTTACCATGCTGGAATTTTACACCGCATATGCAACCTATGAAGATATGATGGATATAACTGAAGAGCTCTTAACGCACTTGATAAAGAAGATTTTTAACCAGTCGACAATAAAATATCAGGATAATATGCTGGATTTTTCAACGCCGTGGCGAAGAATTTCATTGGTTGATTCCCTCAGGGATATTGGCGGCATGCCGGAAGACATAATTTCCAACAGTAAGACAATAGTGGATTTTGCCGATAGCAAGGGGGTTGAAGTGGAGAATTCCTGGGAGATTGGAAAGGTATTGTTCGCACTGTTCGAGCACTTAGTTGAACCAAAATTAATTCAACCTACCTTTATTACAAACTATCCCATAGAGGTTAGTCCTCTTTCAAGGAGAAGTGACAAAGAACCTGGGATAGCGGAAAGATTTGAATTATTTATAGCTGGTAAAGAGATAGCAAACGGTTTCTCTGAGCTTAATGATCCGGATGATCAGCGTGATAGATTCCTAAAACAAGTTTCTTTGCGGGATTCCGGTGATGAGGAGGCCCTCTTTATGGATAGTGATTATATTAGGGCCCTTGAATATGGTCTTCCCCCTACAGCAGGGGAGGGCATCGGCATAGATCGACTCGTTATGATTTTAACGGACTCCCCCTCTATAAGGGATGTTATTCTATTCCCCCATATGAGGAAAAAATAGATAGATTTATTGTGTGGTAATAATATGTCTTTTGAGCTTTTTTTTTCATTAAGATATTTGAAGGCAAAGAGAAAGCAAGGCTTTATCTCTATCATTACAGGTATATCAATTTTAGGAATAATGATAGGTGTAATGGCACTGATTGTAGTATTGGCAGTGATGAACGGGTACAGGGAAGATTTGTTGAAAAAGATCCTCGGCGTAAATTCCCATATATTTATTTTGAGCTATAACGGGGGAATTGCAGACACAGAGGACGTCATTAGGTCGGCAACGAAGGTTGACGGTGTTATTTCGGCAACACCGTTTATCTATAGCCAGGTGATGATTAAAAAAGATGAAAACATCTCGGGCGCCATTCTTAGGGGTGTAGACCCAAATACAGGTGGTAAGGTAATTAACATTGATTCTATGATCAAGGGGGCGTCTCTATCTGTTTTAAAACCGTCTGAGACTGGATTAAAAGGCGTTATAATCGGGAGCGAGCTATCCAGACAGATAGGTGCATTGCCAGGGGATATTGTAACATTAGTTTCACCTGTAGGTAAATTGACGCCATTAGGAAGGGTGGCCAGTGAAGAGAAATTTATCGTAAAGGGCCTGTTTGAATCTGGAATGTATGAATATGATAACTCGCTTTTGTACATCTCCTTGAATGATGCCCGGCATTTTCTATCCCTCGGGGATGAGGTGACAGGGATTGAACTAAGGATTGAGGATATACAGGATAGTGAGGAAATAAGCAGCGCTATTCAGGATAAACTTGGCTATCCTTACTGGACAAAAGACTGGAAGATGATGAACAGAAGCCTCTTTTCCGCATTAAAGCTTGAAAAGGTTACTATGTTCATTATTCTTACCATGATAATTCTTGTAGGGGCCCTTAATATAATCAGCTCACTGGTAATGTTGGTCATGGAAAAGCACAGGGATATTTCTATACTGAGGACCATGGGCGCCTCTTCTAAGAGCATTATGTACATTTTTATATTTCAAGGTCTCTTTGTTGGCCTTGTAGGCACATTGCTGGGATTGATTTCCGGGTCCTTCCTCTGCCAGTTATTGGAAAGGTACAAATTCATCAAACTACCTCCAGACGTGTACTACATAACTACCTTGCCGGTCAGAATGGAGTGGATGGATACTTTTTTGATTGTCCTCGCTGCAATAGTTATAACTTTCATTGCTACCATTTTCCCCTCCCGGCAGGCAGCCAGTGTTAACCCTGTAGAGGCATTGAGATATGAATAAGGTA
>CAYSWP010000079.1:3014-7268 GCA_964434795.1 uncultured Desulfobacteraceae bacterium
TTCACAAGCGGTAATGGCTATTTTTGAGAAGTGATTTATTAAACAATGAGACCTTTACTAAAAATAGAAAATGTTTATAAGGATTTTAAGAAAAAAGACCAGGTAATTTCGATACTTAATGATGTTAGCCTGCAGATATTACCAGGTGAATCCCTTGCAATAATAGGACCTTCAGGGGCAGGCAAATCTACTCTCCTTAATATTATGGGGACCTTAGAGACACCATCTGATGGTAAGGTGTTTTTTAATGATGAAGATGTTTTTAAGATGGATGAAAAGGACCTTAATAGAGTTAGAAATCTAAAGATAGGCTTTGTTTTTCAATTTCACCATCTTTTATTCGAATTCAATGCCCAGGAAAACGTTAGCATTCCTGCCATGATAGCTGGACAGGATAGAAAAAAATCTGCTAAGATGGCCTCCGCTATTCTTGAAAAGATGGGTTTAGAGGATAGACTTTATCACAGGGTGGGGGAGCTTTCCGGGGGAGAACAGCAAAGGGTGGCAATTGCTCGCGCCCTTATCATGGGACCTAAATTGTTATTAGCTGATGAACCTACTGGGAACCTGGATAAGGCAACAGGTGATGAGATAATCAAACTTCTCCTCGCCCTTAATAAGGATAAGGGCCTGGCATTGGTTATAATAACTCACAATATGGAGCTTGCTGACCGGTTATCAAGAAAATATTTATTAATTGATGGAAGATTTGCATAGAATTGTTTTATTAATATTAGTCTTTTCTTCGTGACTTCGTGTCTTAGCGGCTGAATAGATACCTTTAATTTTTTAGAAATACAACTTAGGACAAGCGCCCAAACATCAATAGCGAAATAGATTAGCTTTTTTTGAGATAAATATGTTTAATCCCCATAAAGTCTCCAAATATCAGGTTTCCGACAAGAACCGGTCAGCGCTTAAAGGATCAATGATTAAAAAAATATTACACTGCATTGTTCACACATTAATGCCCAGCCCCTTCTTATTTGTTTTGATCCCTTTTTTGGTTGTCCCTCATTTATATGCAAAGAACTCAGAAACAATAGCGGTTTTCCCCTTCAAGATTTATTCGTTAAAGCCAATGGACCATCTTGTTTATGAACTCCAGCAGGACTTAACAACAAGATTGGCGGAAAAAGGATATAACCTCCTTGATCCGGAAATAATAAACGAAAGCATATTGCCTAAGGTCACTTTGACGGATTTGGAACTTATAAGGAAGATAGGCAGGGAAAATAAGATTGACTGGTTGATAAAAGGTAGCCTAAATAAGGTTGGTGAAAAGATAAGCGTTGATCTTATAATTATTCCTATATCAATTAAGAGAAAATCTTTTTCTGATTTCTTTGTAGGAGACAAGATAGATAAAGTAGATAAATTAATGGAGAAGGCTGCATTAGCTATCTCAAACAAGGTTAGAGGCCTTGCAGAGATCGGCTCGATAAGCATTGAGGGGAATAAGAGGATTGAGACAGATGCTATCCTTGCCTCTATTGAGAGTCAAAAAGGGGCAATATTTCGACCGGAGCAATTGGATAAGGATCTTAAATCCATATATCAGATGGGTTTTTTTGAGGATGTACAGATAGATGTAGAGGAAGGCTATAAAGGTAAGAATGTAACCTTTAAGCTTAGCGAAAAACCATCGGTTGGAAAGATGAGGTTCGAGGGAAACAAAAAGATTGAGCAAAAGGATTTGATGGATGTCTTAGGTATAAAAAAATACACTATCCTAAACAGAAAGGCGATAAATGATAGCATAGAGAGGCTGAGAGATCACTACCATCAAAAAGGGTATTATAATGTTGTTGTTAAATATATAGTTGAAGAACTTTCAGACAATGAAGTTGTACTTGTTTATCGAATCAAAGAAGGAAATAAGGTTACGATAAGTAAAATAATCTTTGTTGGGAATGTTGAATTCAGCGATGATGATTTGAGAGATGTAATGGATACAAATGAAAAGGGATTTTTCTCCTTTCTTACTAATTCCGGACACCTGGATAGAAAAAATTTTGAAAGTGATATATTTAAGATAAAATTATTTTATAACAACAACGGTTATATAAAGGCAAGGGTAGGGGAGCCTAAGATATCTTTCAAGAAGGATGAAGGAATTTTTATCACCATTACGATTAATGAAGGACCTCAATATGCTATTAGAAATATAAGTATTGAAGGTGATCTTATAAAAGAGACCGACGAGCTTTATAAGACCCTTAGCATTCCAAAGGAGAAGGTCTATAACAGAGAGGCAATCAGGGATGACACACTGATTTTGAGCGAGATCTATTCAGATGAAGGTTATGCATTTGTGGATATTTCCCCTGAGATAAAAGAGGATGATAAGGCTCATAAGGTTGATATTATATACCACATATCTAAGGGAAAGAAGGTTAAGTTTGAGAGAATTATAATCACTGGGAATGATAAAACAAGAGATAAGGTTATTCGAAGAGAACTCAAGGTTCTTGAAGGCGGTTACTTTAGCGGGGGTAAACTAAAAAGGAGCAGTCAGAATCTACATCGGCTTGGATTCTTTGAGGAAATGGAGATTAACACGAAGAGGGGGAGCACTAAGGAGGATATGATCCTTAATATACATGTTAAGGAGGGGCCAACCGGTAAATTCTCTATGGGCGCAGGCTACAGTTCTGCAGAAAATTTTATAGGAATGCTTGAGGTGTCCCAAGATAATCTTTTCGGAAGAGGCCAGTCATTGTCAGCAAGAGCCTCCCTGAGCTCCAAATCAGGGAAATATACCATTAGTTTTACTGAACCATGGCTTTTTGATACGCCACTTTCATCAGGTATAGATCTATATAACTGGAAGTACGAGTACGATGAATACACTAAGGACAGCCGCGGGGGAAAGTTGAAGTTTGGATTTCCATTAGGGATAGAGTTTACAAGGGGATCTGTCATTTATACCTATGATGATGCTGATATTTCTGAGATAGAAGAGGGCGCCTCTCAGATAATAAAGGATATGGAAGGGAGGAGTGTTACAAGCAGCTTTACTATCGGAATTTCAAGAGATAGCAGAGATAGACGCTTTAATGCTACGAGGGGTTCTGCCAACTCATTTTCCATAGAGTATGCAGGTGGAGCTTTGGGGGGTGATAATTATTTTACGAAATACAGGGCCAAGTCTGCCTGGTTCTTCCCGGCTTTTTGGGGTACGGCAATTTCAGTGCAGGGTAAATGGGGGTATGTAGAAAAAAGACCAGGGGGAGAGTTACCGGTTTATGAGAAATTCCGATTAGGTGGAATGAATACAGTTAGGGGATTTGACTATGCCAGCATTTCGCCTATTGATCCGGATTCAGGTGACCGGATAGGCGGGGAGAAGATGATGGTTTATAATTTGGAGTACAGATTCCCCTTGGTAAAAGAGCAGGGAGTGATGGGTGTACTGTTCTTTGATGCAGGGAACGTTTATGAAGAGGATGAGAGTTATTCTTTTAAGGGGATTAGGCGAAGTATAGGGGCAGGAATACGATGGTATTCACCAATGGGGCCGCTAAGATTGGAGTGGGGATATAACCTTGACCCAAAATATGATGAGCCGTCAAGCAATTGGGCTTTTTCAATTGGTACACCATTTTAAGGACCGTTTATTTTTGTAAAGATTTATAGCTTACCAGAGAAAACATACCAAGAATGGAGGACAGAATGAAAAAAAGTTTATTATTTATTTTAATTATTGGCATATTGTTTACTAATAACATAGTCTTAGGGGAAGACCGTATTGCTATTGGTGTAATTGACATGCAAAGATGCCTCAAAGAGTCTAAACAAGGGCAAAAAATCTTTGAAACCCTGAAAAAGAAAAAGGAAACGCTTCAGAGAAAACTTGATAAAAAGCAGAAGGATCTTTTAGAGTTAAGGAAAGAGTTAGAAAAACAATCTATGATGCTAAGCATGGATGCACAGGAGGGTAAAAAGAAGGACATTGAAAGAAAGGCCAGGGAGTTAGAATATTTCTTTAAGGATTTAAACGAAGAGATGATGAGGGCCCAAGGAAAAGAGAAGAAGAAAATCTTTAATGAACTTAAAGATATAATTGAAAAGATAGGATCTGAAGAGAAATATACCTTTATAATGGAAAGAAGGGCAGGGGGAGTTCTTTATTTTGACGAATCAAAAGAAATTACAGAGCAGGTCATCAAGGCCTATGATGAATTAAAGGGTGAAAAGAAATAAGAAACCAACAATCTTCGATAACTTTAGGGATTTTTTGAATTGAAAATA
>CAYSWP010000080.1:0-6946 GCA_964434795.1 uncultured Desulfobacteraceae bacterium
GGGGATTGAGGGGGATTTTTCTAAAACTGCCCGGACTTATTGAGATGTTACAAATGCATGAAAGTCGCGTCAGGGCAGGCCTGAACTCGTGAATGCTTGCAAAGTTGCCTTTATTGCCGACTACTTTACCGTCAGCTTCTGATATGCCTCCTGTATATCCTTAAATTTCTTCTCCGCCAAATCCTTAAACTCATCTCCCAGATAGTCAACCTTGTCAGGATGGTATTTTAAGGCCAGTTTTCTGTAGGCGCTCTTAATTTCATCCGCCGAGGCATTTCTATTTACTCCCAGAATTTCATATGGGTCATGATTTGAGAAGCTGTTATTCCTTTCCGCAGAGCCTTGACTTTCCTGGTAAGCCCCGTCTTGCCCCCCTCCCCTTTCCTGTTGACTGGCTCTTTCATATCTTTCTCTTTCAAACTTTTCCTTGGCCTTGGCAGGCCTGTGTATAAAATGATACCAATAAAGTGCCCCTAATATTATCAAATCATCAATCCAGCCAAGGCCAGGGAAAAAATCAGGCAACAGGTCGTAAGGCCAGATTGCATACAGTATTGGAATTAGATAGATCAGTATTTTCACTTCAAAAAACTTTTAGTCAAAGGTTACCTTTGTGCCTACACTGTTCAGCGCAAAGGATGAAGGAAATTCCTCTGAAAATCTCTTTATAGCGTTCCAGCCTGTACAGTGCATTGGGGTTATAAGCGTAGGCTCCATCTTCTTGAACTCGTTGATTGTTTCTTCTATTATAGGCTCAAAAATAGGTCCTGATAAATGAAAACCCCCTAATACACCGTAAAGTTTGTCAATTTCTGTTATCTTTTTGGCATAAAGGACGGTATTAATAATACCGGCGTGGGCACATCCGGATACAACTACAAGCCCCTTTCCCTTAACATTTACCGCAATGGCCTGATCGTCCAATATAGGATCATGCTCAATTTTTCCATCCCTTTCAAGGGAGGCATTTGGAAGCCCCTGTTCAAAACTTGTAACCCTCTCCACTTGCCCTGTGACCATTATCATGTCTTCTGCCAACAGGTAAGGTGATTTATTTTCAATTATATCAATTCCTGCAGAACGCATTTTTTCTTTTTTAAGGGTTTGCGGAAATTTTATTTTTCTTCCGTCATCAAGACCAAAAAAACGAGGGGAAACAAAGGCATCAGGATGAACTATTAAGGGGATTGACCGCCCTATAGCATCAACTATAGAATACAGGGAGCCGGTGTGATCCATGTGCCCATGACTAAGAACAATAGCCTCTATATTTTTTGGATCTATGTTCAGGAGTTTCATATTGTGAGGCACGCCAATGTTTGTGTACCCGCAATCAAAGAGAATGGTGTGGGATGTGTCGCCCTTTTTTACCGTAAGCAAAAGAGATAGCCCGTGTTCCGCTAAAAGCGCATCAGCGGGGATATCACCCCCTATTGCCAGGGGTGGTCTTGTAACGCCTGGTGAGTTCCTGAGAAGAACATCTACGTAGTTATCCATTAGGGTAGTCACCTCAAGGGAGTCCACCTCAGTTATGTTATTGTTTATTTTATCTGTCATTCTTTTCTCCTATAAAAATTATTTGATTAATAAATTCGTAATTATTCAGGTTGTTTAGACTGAAGACTGAAGGCTGAAGTATTTCAAACAACCCGTAATGATTGAATCAAACCATTCAAAACCTTCTCTGTTTCGATTATTGTCGGTTCAATCAGAGATAAATCATCGTTGAGCAAGAAGCCCAAACAATTAGATAAACTTATTTGATAATGAAGTTCTCTCAATGACCCGAAAGCTATAATAAAGAAAACGAAGGTAATCGGCTTGACTATCGCGTGCGCATCCCTCTACAATGTTAGAAGGGACAGAAACTGCTGCCCGCCTCATTTGAGCAGTCAAAACATACAGCTCTTCTCTCGGAAACCTTGCGGTCACCTGATAGACCAATAATGCCAATTTATCAGCCAGCTCAAATGCACGGAATTTCGTGTGATCACGCATAATTTATTCCTAACAGTCTTCCACCTTCAGTCTATCCATCTGAACAGTTAACATTGTTATTGTTCTCTTGTTAACTGTTTTATTCAATCCTTATTCCAGGAAAACACATCATCATTGTCAAAATCAGGGATTAAATGATCTTTAGTTTGAAATGGGCTTGGCTGTGTATAAACATTTTCAAATCCTAATTTCTCAGCCTTATCCAAAACAGCAGCATACTCCCCTGCAAAAATGCCCCTGTTTATATCTTCCGGCAGTTCGTTGCATGGGCGGTACTGGCTCATAAGGCTTAGGCATACTTCATTTGAGAGATTTCCAACGATCCATTCTAATATTTCACAAGACTCCTCCACATGATTAGGTAAAACCAAATGTCTTATAAGTAGCCCTTTTTTTGCATTCCCCTCATCATCAAGCTCAAGTTTTCCTACCTGCCTATACATTTCTTTTATTGCCTCAGCTGCCTTTTCAGGATAATCAGGGGCCTTGGAGAATCTAAGGGCCGTATTTTTATTGAAATACTTAAAATCAGGCAAATATACGTCTATAATCCCATCAAGCTTAGAGATCGTTTCACAGGAATCATAAGCGCTTGTATTATAAACTATAGGGATTGTGAGACCCAGCTCAAAGGCCTTTTTTAGTGCCTCAAGAATTGGAATTATAACATGTGTAGGTGTAACAAGGTTAATATTCAGGGCTTTTCTTTTTTGCAGGGAAACAAAGGCGGAGGCCAGTATTTCTGTAGAAACAGGGGACCCGCTGATCTGCCGGCTAATCTGATAATTCTGGCAAAAAATACACTTCAAATTACAACCACTAAAAAAAACGGTTCCTGAGCCTGAAAGGGACGATTTTGTTTTTAGATTTTCATTATAATCATAATAACCGCTCAGGCAAGGTTCCTCCCCAAAATGAAGGCTATAGTTTGATATGACAGGCAAGGCCCCAACCCCGCAAATACCAATTTCCCCCTTATATCTATTTACATGACATCTCCTCGGACACAGACTGCAATCAAAGGTGTTTTCTTTAAGATAATTGAGTGCATTATTTATCAAATCTATTTTTTTATCCATTTTACCACTAACTTGCAGTACTTAAAATAAATAGTCAAATTAAAGAGTTAGACATTACAGATGATAAACTGGATAAAAGTTCCAAAACCCTTTGTGCTATATCCGGCTCTAATGTTCCTACCCCACAAGCGGGCGTAAGGATTGACCGCTCAGATATGGTATTTCTACTGATTCCCCAATCATGAAGTCTGTCAAGACCCTTTTCCAATCGTTTTCTAAGGTCGGTAACCGTTTCTTTTCCTGTATATGAGGTTGTAGGCACTATGCCCCATGCAATTGTACCGCCATTGTCTAAAAAGTCTAATATCTCTTTCTTGTAGAGTAAAAAATAATCCATATAATCGAATGCATCAAAATTTACTATATCAATGCCCGTCTCAATTATCATAGACCAGTCAGTATTGCCGCAGCAATGTATCCCTGTTAATATATCAGTTCGTGACCTTAAATAATCTATAATCTCTCTTATGAATGCAACAACATCCCCTCTTTGTATAGGTGTAAAGGCCGAACCAAAGCCTGAAAGATACGGTTCATCAATGAAGATAATGGTTTTTCTTTTGGCCGCAGACATTTTTTTAACAGCCCACAGCGCCTTAATAGCCAACCCCTTTACTATAACATCCATAATTTCAGTATTGTACAGGGCGGTTTTACCTGTTTTATCTATGAGACTTCCTGCAAAGGTAACAGGCCCTACTATTTGGCCCTTAATAAATGAACCGGAACTATCTGTTTTATTATCAATTAAGTCTAAAAGCTTAAATATACCTGCTGCATATTCGGGGCTAAATGCAAAGTAGTCTGTGTCTTCAGACATAAAATGCTCGTAGAAAGAGGTTAGTTCACTATGACTATCATCAGAAGGGTTTATATAGATGGATTTTTTCTCCGTATTTATTTTAATAAGAGGCAAACCTTCGCTTGCCTGTATAGACATGTCTTCAAAGAGGTTTTTTTTTACAAATTGAGGCCAGAATGGGATATTTGGAAAGTTTTTAAGGATATCCCTGCATGTCCCGTCTATATTTAAAAATGGCACACTACCGACTCCTGTAGCGAGAAAGTTAAAGGAAATATTTTCTTTCAATTTTGACCCCGCCCTACTCTTTCGATATATTCTCTTGTTCGAGTGTCTATTTTTACCAAATCACCTATATTTACGAAAAAGGGCACCTGAACAACGCCGCCTGATTCAAGAACAGCAGGTTTACTCCCTCCGGATGCAGTGTTTCCCTTTACACCCGGCTCTGTTTTTGCGACTTCAAGATCAATGAATTTAGGCAACTCAATATCCATTATTTTGTTGTTGTAAATGAGCACATTAACGTTTGTATTCTCTTTTAAAAACAGCTTATTTTCCCCTAACTGCTCATCTGTTAAAAAAATCTGTTCAAACGTCTCATTGTCCATAAAATAAAAATCACCTTTATCCTGGTAGAGGTACTGCATTTCCGTCTCTTGAATATTTGGCCGGCCAACCTTTTCTCCAGCCCTGAATGTTTTTTCAAGTACCTGTCCTGTTACCATGTTTTTCAACTTAGTCCTTACAAATGCCCCTCCCTTTCCAGGCTTAACATGCAAAAACTCTATAATTATAAACGGCTTTTCATCTAATTCTATCTTTAACCCTGTTTTGAAATCTGATGTTGAATACATTTGCCTTTCTTCTCCTTTTGTGTATTTTTAAGAACTTGAAGCCTTCCTCTTCTCTATTACATCAAGCCATTTTTCCATAGTACCAATCATTCTTAATTTTTTTTCTTTAATATTTTCCTTTCCGCTCTCTTTCACCTCTTGCGGCTCATTCATATTTTCCAATTCATTCAGTCTGGTTCTGTATTGCCGATCATCCGGGAATGCCTTAACAATCTCTTTATATATATTAGCAGCCTCTTCTATTTCTCCCTGCTTGAAATAAATTTCTGCCATTGTAGGAGTTAACAGGACGGATTTTTCCTCTCCAAGATTAGCGTTAAGTTCGGATAATAAATCTTTTGCCTCCTTATCATCCGGACAATGGGCTGAATATAATTTTAATGACTTTATTGCCTCTTCAAACCTGCCCTCCCTTTTAAAAAGTTCAGCCTGGAGTTTATATATCTCAGATAACTTGTTAATTTTTAGACATATATTATCTATCTCGCTTTCAGCAAGTCCAGCGTACCCCTGTTCAAAGTATGTCTCTGCCAAAAGCCCCCTGATAGCAATATCGTCAGGGGAAAATTCCAAAGACTTAAGACAGGCCTTAATTACGCTCCCTGCCTTTCCCCGATCCTTTAATAGCTTAATAAGCAAAAGATTTGACTGGGGTGTTGCTATCTTATCCATAATTTCATCATAAATTTTATCTGATACAGCCACTTTTAGCCCCCTATTTTTTATTTCAAAGATTCCTTTTTGTCTATGTCTTCGCTTAAGCCCCCCTTAAATCGGTAAATTACCTCATTTTCCTTTACCAGACCAAGTTCCCTTCGAGTAGTAGATTCAAGATATTGCTTATCTTTCCTGAGCCGTCTAATCTCAGAGGCGAGCATTTTGTTTTTTTCCTTTAGTTCATTTATTATAGCCGAATATTTTTCCCTTTCCTTTTGCATCCTCTTTAATTCACCATACTTATTTCGTCCTTCGTTCAAAAAGGCAAATAAGATTACACCGGCAAATGATAAAATTAATATATAGAAAAAATACTTTTTTATAAAGGCCATTAATTTAAAAGTTCTCTCTATACTGCCACTGGGCAGAAATTGTAATTGATTCAACACCTGCTTTCTTTGCCAAATCCATTATTTCAACAACACGTCCGTGTTTGACGTCTTTATCGGCGCTAAGGATAAGGCCAATATTTTTTCCCAGTGCAGAGTCCTTTATGGTACTGTAAAGTGCGCTTAAAGAGATTTTACTTTTATTCAGATAGCAATCTCCATGTTTATCTAAAACTACTGTTAGATTGTCTGACGGGTTAAGTGATAGCCTCTGAGAGACATCAGGCAATGAAATATTTATGCCTGATGAACTGTCGAGATGCGAGGTTAACATGAAAAATATCAGAAGTAAGAAAACAATATCAATTAGTGGGGCCATGCTTATCCCCAGGCTTATCTCCTCTCTCCTTGGCCTGCTAAATCGCATTATTTTTGTTGCCCTCCATGGCATCAATAAGTTTTATAGAGTTTTCCTCCATTTGAAAAATGAGCATTTGTGCCTTGTCTACGAGAAAACGATACACAACAAGTGTTGGGATGGCAACCAAAAGTCCGGTGGCCGTTGTAATTAGGGCCTCTGCAATGCCTCCTGCAAGTGGCGCAGCTGAGCTAACGTTATATGTTGAAATCGTGTTAAAAGATTTTATCATTCCTGAGACAGTTCCCAATAACCCTAACAATGGTGATAAATTAGCTATGGTCAACAGTGCCCCTATATTTCTTTCCAGGAGAATGCCTTCCCTTCTGCCCTTCTCTTCTATAGACTCCTTAACCAGCCACATTCCTCGTCCGGTATTCTTGAGCCCGGCTAAAAAAATCCTTGCTATTGTAGAGTTGCTTCCATGGCATAAAAAAACAGCATCTTCTACTTTATCCCTTTCTACAAGCTCTTCCACTTGTGATATAAAATCCTTTGGAATAATCATCTTCCTCCTTAGAACCCAAAGCCTTTCTAAAAATATAGCAAGGGATAAAACAGAGCAAAGCAGGATTGGGTACATAAAAGGACCACCTTTGATGACAAGTTCAAGCAATATTATTCCCTCATTAAATATAAATGTTCAGTAAAATATGTGCTTATTGCATAAGCGCATGTCTTTTTATGACATAAATAAAATACCCTTTAATAGATTTAAAGTCAAGAGCGCCATTCAAACTGCAATA
>CAYSWP010000081.1:0-6782 GCA_964434795.1 uncultured Desulfobacteraceae bacterium
TGATGAAAAAAGAAAATTTACACGAGTGCCTTTCAGGGTTCAGGCAGAAATGACTTTTAACGAGGTGTTGCATGTGGCAGAGAAGTTAAATAACCTCAGCATAGGCGGATGTCTTCTGAAAATAAATGAAGATTTAGAGACTAAAGGTGATTGCCGGATAAAGATTTTTCTGACCGGAGCAAGCCCTGAACAGAGCGTAGAGGTTAATGGAAAGATTGTCCGGTACGAAAATGGATATGTGGCAGTCAAATTTACTAATATTGACCCTGACAGCCTCTTTCATCTTCAGAATATAATCTTATACAACTCCAAAAACCCTGATGAAGTTGAACAGGAAATCTTCGATCACCCTGGAATATTGTAGACTTTTGTTAGCTGTTAAGGCACAAAGGATAGATATTTAAGGGCTTAACAACTTAACGAGGTTTAAATTTACAAAATGGACGATTTATTCCCTGTACTTATAGCAGAAGATGATCCTGTATCACGGAGGCTTCTTGAAAAAAATCTCTCAAAGGTCGGGTATGTTGTTGTGTCCGCGGCAAATGGGCAGGAAGCCCTGGAGATATTTAAAAGAAATTTCTTCCCTATTGTTATATCAGACTGGATGATGCCGAAAATGAATGGCCTTGAACTCTGCAAGGCTATCAGAAGCGATAAATCAAAGAAAGGATACGTCTATATTGTTCTTTTAACAGGCAAAAATTCGAAAGAAGATATCATTAAGGGCTTAGAGGCAGGGGCAGATGATTATCTTACCAAACCGTTTAACAGGGCCGAGCTTTTTGCCCGGCTTAATACAGGCACACGAATTTTAGAGCTTGAAAAATCCCTTAAAAACGCCAACGAAGAGATTAAAATCCTATCCATAACCGATCCCCTCACAGTTGTTTATAACCGGGGATATTTGAATGAACATTTGCCTCATGAAATCGAAAGGGCGAAAAGATATGGACATAACCTGTCTGTAGTGCTATGTGATATTGACTTTTTTAAAAGAGTAAATGATGAATACGGACATCAGGCCGGCGATGACGTGCTAAAGGCATTTGCCCGTCGCTTAATAGGGTCTGTTCGGAACGATGTTGACTGGGTGGCTCGATATGGGGGAGAAGAATTCCTGATTGTACTATCAGAGACCGATATTAAAGGGGCAATGATTCTTGCTGAGAGACTTCGTAATGAAATTTCAAAAAAGGCATTTAAAACCCATGGCGGAAAACTAAACATTACAGCAAGTTTTGGTGTGACTGGTTGGAATAAAAGAAACCAGGACAATAAAATTTCATCAGATGTTATGATAAACAGGGTTGATCAATACCTGTATCAGGCAAAAAACGGCGGCAGAAACATGGTAAAAGGCGGGGAGCTGTAAACTTTTTATTGCCTTATAGATAAATTTGTTAACTTCTTAATAAGCCCTGGTAATAGCCCTGGATTCCGGCTTTCGCCGGAATGACGGAAAGGACGTCGGAATGACGGAAATTTACACTCGATCGTCATTCCGGCGAAAGCCGGAATCCAGAGATTAGAGTACCAGTCACAAAGTATAATCTACTCCAAGTTATTAAGCACTTACAATTCAACAACAAGGAAAGACTGATGGTTGCAGAACAGGGCAATAAAGAAAGAAACCTTGAAAGTGTCAAGGTTGATGAAAAATTTGAGCATATTTTTGTCAAGGCCCAAGAATATGTCGGGAAATATTTTAAAAATAGACTGGAAGATCCAGGCAAAGGGGTCCTGGAAATCTCCGGTGAAAGGTATATACTTATCCGTGCCGCTGCCATGTCAGTTGAGCTCTTTGAGTTGATAACGACACTTTACAGGGATCGTGGTGATAAAGGCGCAAAAGATAAGGCAAATGACTTTCTTTTTGACATTTCCCATGCCCTTGGCAAGGCTGATGCCAAAAAATTTATCTCTAAGATGAATGTTACAGATCCTATAGAAAAGCTATCTGCCGGACCGCTTCATTTTGCTTACTCAGGCTGGGCACTGGTTGATTTGTTGCCTGAATCAAACCTTACGCCCGATGAAAACTTTTTATTGATATACGACCATCATTTCTCCTTTGAGGCGGAGGAGTGGATAAAAAATAAAAAGGCCGCTGATTTTCCTGTTTGCATAATGAATGCAGGATACTCTTCCGGGTGGTGTGAAGAGAGCTTTGGTCTGCCCCTTGTGGCAGTTGAAATAGAATGCCGGGCAAGGGGTGACAAGCAATGCCGCTTTATAATGGCGCCGCCCTCAAGGATTGAGCAACACATTTCCCGGTATACCGGTCAATTGCAGAAAACCAGAAACAAGACTGAAATTTTTACTGTGCCGGAGTTTTTCCATAGAAAGCGGCTGGAGGATGCCCTGAATAAGGCCCGTAATGACCTTGAAAGGCGAATTAAAGAAAGAACCACAGAATTACAAACCGCTAATGAAAAACTTAAACGTGAAATTGAACAGCGCCGGCAGTCTCAAAAATTATTTGAGACACTATTCAATGCATCACCCTTTGGAGCTTACATTATCCAGGAGGAAAAATTTCAGTTTGTAAGCCCCGAATTCCTGCGTATTACCGGCTATACCGAGAATGAATTGCTAAATATGGAATCCCTGTCCCTTGTCCACCCTAAAGACAGGGGCATGGTAAGGGAGAACGCTGTCCGAATGCTGAAGGGTGAACTTTTGAAACCCTTTGAATTTAGGGCCATTGCAAAGGATGGGGAAATAGGCTGGATTTCCCAGAAAATAGTCTCCATTCAACATAATGGAAGTCGAGCGGCCTTTGGTTACTACATGGACATAACAGATAGGAGGGTAGCAGAGGAGGCCTTAAAGGAAAATGAGGAAAAATTCAGGGTACTCTATGAAGAATCTAAAAGAGCAGAGGGGGTTTACCGATCCCTCATTAATTCCTCAGCAGATGCCATAGCGATCTATGATTTGGAAGGAAAGCCGAATTATATAAATCCTTCATTCACCGAAATGTTTGGATGGACCCTGAGTGAAGTTAAGGGAAGGCGTATTCCCTTTGTACCGGAATCAGAGATGGAGGCAACTGCCGCTGGAATTAACCATGTAGTGAAAGAAGGAAAGCCCAGCCAGGGATTTGAAACAAAAAGGCTTACAAAAAATGGAGATTTGATAGATATAAGCATCAGCGCGTCCCTATATAACAACCATGAAGGAAAACCCGCGGGAATGCTTGTTATACTTAGGGATATTTCCGATACAAAGAGACTACAGACCCAACTGCACCAGGCCCAGAAGATGGAGGCTATAGGAACATTGGCAGGGGGCATTGCCCATGATTTCAATAATCTTCTCATGGGAATTCAGGGAAATGCCTCCCTTATGCTCCTTGAAACAGACCCTGAAACTGCCCGCTACGACAGGTTGAAAAACATTGAAAGACAGGTTGAGATGGGCAGCAAACTCACATCACAACTGCTTGGTTATGCGCGAAAGGGAAGATACGAGGTAAAGCCTACTAATCTGAATAAATTAATTGAAGGACTTAGCGAAACCTTTGGCAGGACAAGGAAGGAGATTGTTATCCATAAGGACCTTGCCGATAATCTATCGCCTGTAGAGGTGGACGAGGGGCAAATCGAGCAGGTGTTATTAAACCTTTTTGTAAATGCCTCAGACGCCATGGCCGGGGGAGAAACCCTTACCTTAAAGACCATGAATGTCAACAGCAATGATATGGGTGGGGACCAGTATAAACCAAAACAGGGAAACTATATCTTGTTGAGCGTTGCTGATACTGGAACAGGCATGGACAAAGAAACAATGGACAAGATCTTTGACCCATTTTTTACAACCAAAGAGATGGGGCGTGGGACAGGCCTTGGTTTGGCCTCTGCTTACGGAATTATAAAAGGTCATAGCGGCTACATTGATGTTGAGTCCAGAAAAGGGCATGGATCGACCTTTAAAATATATCTTCCTGCATCTACCTCAGAGGTCAGGGATCAGAGGCCAGAGGTCAGTGAGGACGTCAGACATGGAGATGGGACAATACTCCTTGTTGATGATGAAGAGATAGTGCTTACCGTTGGGCAAGAATTGTTAGAGGCCCTTGGATATGAGGTTTTAACTGCGAGAGGCGGAAGAGAGGCAATAGAAAAATTTAAAGATAAAAAAGATAAGATTTCCCTGATAATTTTGGATATGATCATGCCGGATATGGGCGGTGGAGAGACCTATGATATATTAAAGGAAATAGACAAAGACATAAGTGTTATACTTTCAAGTGGATACAGCATAGAAGGTAAGGCCACGGAGATAATGAACAGGGGTTGCAACGGGTTTCTCCAAAAACCATTTAAACTTAGTCAACTATCACAAAGTATAAAAAATGTATTAGAAAAGGCGTAACCGTTCATGCTGAACCATTATAATGAGATAAATCTGATATGGAAATTTCTTCAAAGATAAACCAGCATAATGTGGCATCTGGAAGTTATGAAATTAGTAAAAAGCAAAATGGTTTTTTATATAGCTACCTCGGAAGCTGTGTTGGGGTAACGCTTTGTGACAAGAAGGCCGGAGTAGGAGGGCTAATTCATTTGCTTCTCCCAGAGCCGACAGGCACAGGTTACGCTATAAAGAAAGAAATTTATGCAGCTACGGGTATGCCCCTTTTTATAGATGCCTTATGTAATATGGGAGCAGAGAAAAAAAGATTAGAGGCCACTATTGCAGGCGGTTCACTGGTAGGACCTCTATCCCAGGAAGACCTCGACCTTGATATCGGCGGCAGGACCACGGATGTTGTCAATTCTATATTGCAAGAAGAAGGCATAAAAATTAATAAAACGGAAACAGGCGGGTTTTTTAGCTGTAAATTAATTCTTGACTTGAAAACCTTGAAAAGTTCTATGCAACCGATAGCTGACACAACACCGTATAAAGAAGAAAATATTAAAAAAATTAATCGATCCGAGATCCTTCATGCTATAGATCTTGTGCGGCCTATCCCCCAAATAGCCCTTAAGATAATACGCATGATTCAGGAAAAGGACTATAATATGCCGAAGATTGCCAGGGAGGTTAAACAGGATCAGATTATAAGCGCCAAGGTAATTAAATTATGCAATTCATCCTTTTTCGGCCTAAAAAAGAGTGTTTATTCTATTGATAGGGCTCTGGTAATTTTAGGTGAGAAATTACTTATGCAATTGATTTTGTCCGCCTCGTTTGAGCTATATTTTTCTGATTCTGAAGGGGGTTACTCCCTATGTAGGGGAGGGCTTTTTCAACATGCCTTTGGCACTGCAATGGCTGCAGAGCAATTAGCCAGATTTTCAGCAGGTGTAGCACCTGACATAGCATATACTGCAGGCCTCATGCACGATATAGGAAAGGTTGTTTTAGACCAGTATTTGGCAGCGGAGCTTCCTCTTTTTTATAGACGGACGCAGATAGAAGGCATAGAGCTTTGCGAACTGGAAGGGGAAAGATTTGGAATTACCCACCCGGAGGCCGGCGGAATATTGGCTGAAAAATGGGGTTTTCCGGAAAATCTGGCAGATGCAATTATATACCATCACCAACCGGAGCATGCAAGCATAGACCCTAAGCTTACACACCTAATATATGTCGCAGATTTAATTATGAGCCGGTTCCATGTGGGACAAGAATTAGAACGTCTCAATACAAATGGATTGCCCTCTCGGTTAAAACAAATTGGACTATCCTCCTCACAGCTTCCAACAATAATAGGTCTTATCTCTCAAAAAATATCCAATGATTCATCAGGCATGGCCTATATGGCATATTAAAGAATTAAATATTTGTCGTGCAACGGTCTCATGAATTGATTTAAACAACAGGAGAATTAGCGATATGCATAATCAATATACGGGAAAGGGTAGGATGCCAAGAGCTTACATGAATGAGGCAGAGGGAATAGTCAAAGAAATTAAGGATAAAAAAGCCTTGGTTTTAACGGATAAACAGTCAATGTGCGGGCAATGCTCGGCCAAGGGTTTTTGCGACATGCTTGGAGGAGGAAAAGAGGTTCTGTCTGAAACCTTAAATCCTGTTGGCGCCAAGGTTGGGGATATGGTTAAGATCGGCGTACCATTTGGCGTAATCACAAAAGCTTCCACGGTTGTATACATGATACCAGCCATAGGGCTCACAGGAGGAGCCTCCATTGGTTATTTTTTAGGAAAATTATATAATTTTGATATCAATTTATCTACACTTATCGGTTCTTTGATCTGCTTAGGGATATCTATGATTGCCGTCAGGTTTGCAAGTGATTCCTTAAGCAGAAAGCCCTCCTTTCAACCGGAGATTATAAAGATAATTAACCCCGATGTTTATAAAAACGATAAAGAAGAGCCTTAATCAATTAGCCTTTGGCCGGACACAAACAATAGAACTTAGTCATTGTTGTCAGTGGCCGCATTTAGATTATACCCTGCCTTTTTATAATCATCCAGTGCACGCTCCTTTAGGTGGCTGTCATTTGTCTTATGTGAGTACTTATCGGCCAGCTCTGCAGCATGACTATACATACCTTCCTTCTCATATCCTGTCACCTTCCTGTGAACATCTGCATATTCGGAGGACTGTTCTATAATTGCAGCATGACACCATGATATAATTTTTTTAACTGTTTCCCCGCAATATGGGCAAAAAGACAGTGGCCTTTCATCTATATTCTGGATATATTCAAATCCTTTTTTGCATTTTGTACAACCATTCTCAGGACTTATAGCCTGATATTCATATATTGGCATTAAGATAGTGCTCCTTATATTATTTTT
>CAYSWP010000082.1:0-6739 GCA_964434795.1 uncultured Desulfobacteraceae bacterium
TCACGGTTCAACGTTCATGGTTCAGGGTTGGAGAAAAGACTGAAATTGGATCCCCTAAATGCTCGTAAAAAATACGAGGTTTGCCACACCATCGCCAAGTACCATGTTCCGGATTTGTGGGAAAGTAGAAGCGGGCGGTTTTCCCGTACAAAACGCTTACAAAATAGCGTATGGTGATGAGAATACAACCTTTGAACCACTCAACCTTTGAACCCGTGAACGGTTACATTGTTTATTTATTGTTTTTTAATCTTATCAACAGATGGGAGTTTCATGGAAACGTCCCTGGTAATTCTTTTTCCTTTTATATCCTTATAGTATTCCCTTATGATCACCTCGTTTTTCGATATTCGAATCACCTTCCCCCTGCTTTTTCCTATAGGGATTCCAATCTTGATTATATGACCATCCCCTTTTGAATCCCTGATAAGGGCCCAATTTCCCTTGCCGGACAACACAATTGCAGAAACAGTCAATTGGGAAATGTCAAGTGTTTCAAGATATGTCCTCGGTTCTTCTTCTGTCTCCCCCCCTAACTCCTCTTTTATTGATATAAAAGATTTGAAGGGATCAATTTTATTGGTTGGATCATAAAAATAGACCACCTTTTCAATATCATCCTTTTCTGCAGACCCCTTATTTTTGTCATTAACGTCTTTGGAGGCATTGCTCTCGGATTTTTCCCGGATATTTTTTTCGACCTTCGGTATTTTAACGGTAATTTTTCCCGTAGCCTGGGCATTGGATATCCCAAAAAAAACTACTGCAAAACAAAATAGCGTGAGTAAGGATATACTATTTTCCTTTCTTGGGAACATTTTTTGTCTCTGCTTTTTCTTTAAATCTATAAGTAACAGCCGTGCATCTCGTATACAGATCAGCACTGCCTTTTTTAACCGGTTTCATGGCTACATCAACAACATTAACAATTCTATCTAATTTTCCCACCTTATCAAAGAATACAGCAACTTCATGATAACCGCCGTTAACCTCTATGCTAACCGGTATTTCGACATAAAATTCTTTTGAAACCTCTTTTTTTGGACTGAACAAGATGAAATCTAAACGGGATTCCTTTCCTAACTCAGAAATTTTTTTTAAGAGCTCCGGTATCTCGCTTGTAGTTGGCAAGAGCTTAAGGGCAAATTCAAGCTCTTCCCGGGCATAAGCATAGTCTGCCTCTAAATTTTTTAGGTTTTTGGCCTTGATTTTAGCAAGGGCTATCTGACTTTCGATATTCGTAATGCTGACTCCAAGCTGGGTTATCTCCCTGGTCTTTGGGATATGCACAAACCATATATAAAGCCCTAATAGAAGAACAACTGTCCCTGCAAAAATGAGAATTCTGTGGACCTTACTCAGTTTTGATATGCTACCAAGATATGTATTTATATCTAACGCCATAGGTCCTATTTTTTCCTTTTACCCTTTACATTTGCAGAGGGTTTTTCTTTAAATGCATAAGTCTTGCATTTAATATCAAAATCCTTAAGATTTAGACCAAGGTCCTTTATTATTTTTCGTTTTGTTTTTATTAACTTAACGGATGTTATGGTTTTTTTTCCGTCAAGTCTTTTCATAAAATCCGCAACTGTCTCATTATCCATTGCAGTCCCTGTTAATGAAAGAGTGCCCTTTTTCTCCGCAATGTTTGTAAGCCACAGTTTGTCTTTTGGAACACTCATGGATATATCATCTAAAAGCTTAACAGGTCCTGTTTTGGCCCTTTCTAATTCGTTAATTGTCTCTAATTTAACTTTAAGTTCAGCAATATTTTTCTTTAACGCATTTATCTTGGCATTGGTATCCTTAAAAGTTGCAAGCTCTTTCTGCCTTGCCGCATATCTCTGCCTTAGGGATTTTATCTCTTTGTTAAAATTGATAAAGAGATAGGTCATTGTAAGGATAAGAAATATAACAGATAAAAAATAAATGGTTACCTGTCTTCTTATGTTTTCCTTTATTTTGGCGGCCCTATAGGGAAAGAGATTAATTTTGATCATCTATCGTCAATGCTCCGTAATGCGAGCCCTACTGAAATAACAGCTATCGGCGCAATATGGTTTAGGTAATCTAAATCAAACAATTTATTATTTACTTCAAGGTTGGCAAATGGGTTTAGCATCTCTACCTTTAAGCCTGTCTCCAAACCTACATATTTACGGAATCCCGGAATTAAGGAAGATCCTCCGCTAAGAAATATATTATTAACCTGGACATTTGAAAAAGTTGATGACACAAAGTCAAGGGCCCTTCTTATCTCCCTCACCCATTTTGTGATTGTAGCGGAAAACACCTCTTCAACTATTAAGGCCTGTTTTTTTTCAACAAGTATGGCGCCTAACTTTATCTTTTCCGCCTCTTGGTAACTGACGTTTAATTTCCTTTTTATATCGTTTGTAATCTGGTCTCCACCATGAGATGAATCTCTGGTAAAAATGGAGACGCCATCCTCGATAATATTTATTGTTAACTGCTGGCTGCCGATATGGGCAAGTGCATTGCAACCGGATTGTTCGTGATTGCTGATCTCAAAGGCATTTTGCATGGCAAAGGCGTCTATATCGAGAACAACGGGATTATAATCTATTAGGCGAAAAAGGCTTCTATTCTCTTCAACGATATCCTTCTTGGCAGCCACTAAAAGGACATCCATTTCCCCTTCCCCTTCTTCCTCGGGCCCTGCTTTTTCTGATGGCAAAATTTGGTAATCTAAATTTACATCATTGATATCAAAGGGAATGTATTGCTCCGCTTCACTCTGAATGGTTTTTTCTAATTCTTTATCCTCTCGCCAGGGGATTGAGATCTTTTTGACAATAATTGAATAGCCGGAAATAGATGTGGCTATGTTTTTATTTTTTATTTTTAGGTTTTTCAGAAGATTTTTCAGGGCTGCAGAGACTACTTCCATCTCTCTGATAGATCCTTCCACTATTGCCTCTGTAGGAAGCCTTATTATGCCGAGATTCTTCAAAATCATCCCTTTTTTGCTATCCTCAATCTCTGCAATCTTGATAGAATAAGACCCGATATCAATTCCAATTAATTGATTCTTTTTTGGTATTGGCATTATAAATTTACTTTGATAAAGGTTTATTTATCGTCAAGAAATATTTTATCTTTATCGCTAAGTTTATAGCCAAGGGCTATAATAATTTTCCGCTTTGTTTCCATCCTGCAGTCTTTACCCTTCTCAATTCTGTCTATGGTTAGCGGAGATACACCGGCTTTTCTGGCAAGTTCCGCCTTGCTCAACAACATCTTCTCCCTTATTTCCTTAACTTTATTTGATCCCACTGTTCGTCCCTCCGGTTTTTTTAATCTATTTCTATGCAATAAATTTCTATATTAATATCTATATAAGCTAATTTGTCAAGTTATTTTTATTAAATTATGTTAAATTACCACAAGTTATATTTATATAGTGGTAATTTATATTATCAACACAACATATAGTAATGGGTATCCTAAAAAAAACTTTTTTAAGTTAGCTTTAAATTTCCCATAGATGTTACTTTTTACCAAGTTTGCTAAATATTACTTTACAAAAAAGCAGTTCCTGCATTAAATTAATAATTATAATAAAGATAAGGAGATATTTTTGGATAAGGAAATAAAGAAAAGACAATACAAAAAAGGAAAGACAAAAAAGAGTGTTTTCAGGGAATATTTAGAGGCCGCTATAATAGCGATTGTTTTAGCCCTTTTTATCAGAACTTTTGTTATTCAGGCCTTTAAAATTCCATCAGGATCAATGAAACCAACGCTTCTTGTAGGCGATCATCTGCTGGTAAATAAATTCATTTATGGGATAAAAATACCATTTATAAACAAAACTATTATACCAATAAGTGAGCCGGAAAGGGGCGATATTGTTGTATTCATTTATCCGGTTGATAAAAAAAAGGACTTTATTAAAAGAGTGGTAGGGCTTCCGGGGGATCGCATCAAAATTATAAACAGGAAAATCTTTATAAATGGGAAAATATTAAACGATCCGTATGGAGCCTATGATAATAATTTGCAGAGAAATGAAAATTTTGGGCCTATCTCAGTTCCTGAAGACAGACTTTTTGTTATGGGCGATAACAGGGATCACAGTTACGATAGCAGATACTGGGGGTTTGTCCCTATGGAATTTGTTAAGGGTAAGGCCTTAATAATTTACTGGTCCTGGCCTAACTGGAAGAGATTTGCTCATATAATCAGATAGTATAGGTCTATGACAGAAGAACAACTAAAATGGTATGCTATTCACTCCCGCAGCCGCCATGAGGATGTAGTTTTTAACGGACTTAGTGAAAAGTCTATTGAAGCGTTTCTTCCCAAGGCACAGGTTATGAGTCGTAGAAAAGACCGGAGGAAAAGGATTTTTGTTCCGCTCTTACCAGGATATGTCTTTGTCCATTCGGATCTAAACCCCGAACATTACCTTGATATCTTAAAAACCCATGGAGTTGTTAGGATAATCGGTATTAAAGGCATACCTGTTTCCATAAAAGATAGTGAAATTTTATCACTTCAAATACTAAATGGTACGGACAAGACCGTTAGAAACCAGGAGTACATCAAAGAGGGTGACAGGGTTCTTATTATGGACGGACCGCTTAAGGGACTAACCGGGTTTTACCTGAGACATAAGGGAAAATCCGACAAGGTTGTTATTTCCGTAGAATTACTCAAAAGATCATTAGTAGTTGAAATCGAAAACTGGAGAGTTGAAAAGGTTGATTAAATTTGAGTATCAGGCAAACGACGATGAAAAATATTTATAAAAAATCTTTGCGCCTTTGCGCCTTTGCGAGAGGATTTTTCCCGGTTGATCCGGTTTAGGTTTTAAGTTTCAAAAAAGGACTTCATACAAAACCATTATTCATAGGGATAAAAATGATCGAACGTTATACACTCTCAAGGATGGGGAAAATATGGGAGCCCCAAAATAAATTTGATAAATGGCTTGATATTGAGATACTGGTATGCGAGGCAATGGCAAAAGAGGGGATGATACCGGTAAAATCACTGGAAAATATTAAAAAAAAGGCACACTTTTCTATTGAAAGAATACAAGAAATCGAGGAAGAGGTTAAGCATGATGTTATCGCCTTTTTAACGAATGTAGAGGAATATGTCGGCCCGGATGCCCGTTTCATACATATGGGTCTGACATCCTCGGATATCCTGGACACAGCGCTGGCCCTTCAACTTAAAGAGGCAATGGCATTGATTATAGAAGACATTCGTAAATTTCTTGTTGTTCTTAAAGAAAGGGCCTTTGAACATAAAGATACCGTTATGATTGGTCGCTCTCACGGCATTCATGCTGAACCAATTACATTTGGTCTAAAGCTGGCGGTATGGCACAGCGAGATGAAGAGAAACCTGAAGAGACTTGAACAGGCATTAGACGTAATAAGTTATGGTAAAATATCAGGCGCTGTAGGAACCTTCGCCAACATCCCTCCAGGTATTGAAAAATATGTATGCACTAAATTAGATCTAAAACCGGCGGAAGCATCTACTCAGATTATTCAACGAGACAGGCATGCCCAATATTTTACTGCATTAGCAATTCTTGCAGGATCTATTGAAAAAATGTCTGTAGAGATAAGACATCTTCAAAGAACAGAGGTTGGGGAAGCAGAAGAGGCCTTTACCCCAGGACAAAAAGGATCATCTGCTATGCCCCACAAGAAAAATCCTATTGGATCTGAAAACCTGTCAGGACTTGCCCGGCTTATCAGGTCTTATAGCATGGCAGCCCTTGAAAATATGCCCCTTTGGCACGAAAGGGATATCAGTCATTCATCGGTAGAGAGGGTTATTGGTCCGGATAGCACAATCCTTATAGACTATATGTTGAACCGGTTGACAAGTATGATAAAAAACATGATAGTATATAAAGACGCTATGGTGAAAAACCTTGAAAAATCCAAGGGCTTGATATTCTCCCAACAAATTTTGCTTGCCTTAGTGTCTAAGGGCTGCTCCCGCCAGCATGCCTATTCACTTACACAAAAGGTTTCCATGCAGGCATGGAAGGATAAGAAAGACTTTAAGGGCTTGATATTAAATGACCCTGATATTAACGAGTATCTCGGAAAGGAAGAAATAGAGCGACTATTCTCCCTTAGCTATCACCTAAAGTACGTGGAGGAAATCTTTGAAAGGGTATTCAAACAATAGATTAGCTATTTTCAAGTATCTAACTTTAGCATTTATTCCTTTACTTTTTCTTCTATTTTCATGTTCTTCCATGCTAAATGTATACACTGTGCTTTCAGATGCACAATACATATCTCCTGATTATAGAGCTGTTCTCGAAAAATGCACAAGAAAAGGGTCAATGTATAAGGGACTGAAGACAGAGTTACTTGTTGCATCCACTTACAAAACAGAGGAATTCAGGAAGGCCTATACAGAAGAATATTGTAAAATTTATTCATTAACTCCACGCCAAAGTAAAATGATGATGGATGATCAGATGCAGGCGGCAAATGATTATGATGATTTTCTGGTATCAATACATGCAGAAGAAAAACAATGGGATAATTTTTCTGAAAGAAATTCCCTATGGAATGTTTTTTTGTTACGAGATGGATATTTCAGGGAAAAACCATTGGAGGTTAGAGAGGTAAAAGAAAAAAGAATCCTCTATGAATCTTTTTATCCATTTATATCTCCATGGTCGAGTGTGTATGTTTTCAGGTTCAAGAAGACAGATAAACTAAAGGCTTCT
>CAYSWP010000083.1:0-6565 GCA_964434795.1 uncultured Desulfobacteraceae bacterium
TTTAGGCAAGCAGCGCAATGGACAGGCAGATATTAAAAGCAATAATCCACTTGGACATGGATGCATTTTATCCTGCAGTTGAGGTGTTGGATAATCCTAAATTAAAGGGAAAACCGGTGGTAGTGGGGGGAAGCACAGAAAGAGGTGTCGTGTCATCTGCATCATATGAGGCCCGCAGATTTGGAGTGCATTCGGCCCAACCAATTGCAAAGGCAAGACGTATTTGCCCTGAGGGGGTATTTCTTCCAGTCAGGATGTGGAGATATAAAGAAATGTCCCAACAGATATTTCAAATATTTTATAAATTTACTCCGCTGGTAGAACCCATTTCCATAGACGAAGCGTTCCTGGACGTTACAGGGTCTCAACGACTCTTAGGGCATCCGAAGGATATTGCAAAAGAAATCAAGCAGAGGATTTTCATGGAGACCGGTTTAACAGTATCTGCTGGGCTGGCTCCATCTAAATTTGTTGCAAAAATTGCATCTGATATTGACAAGCCTAATGGTTTAACTATAGTGACCCATGACAAGGTCAGGGATTTTTTAAATCCTCTTCCTGTTACCAAGATGTGGGGAGTAGGAAGAGCGACACAAAAGGTTTTAAGCCAATTAAATATTCATACTTTTGAGGAGCTTAGTCTGGTGCCAGTAGATATTTTGTGCAATAGATTTGGGAAACATGGCATTAAAATGCATTTATTATCTATGGGAGTTGATGATAGAGACGTTGTGCCTGAACACGATGTAAAATCAATTGGTCACGAAAATACTTTTGCCACGGATATCCTTGATATGGATATGGCAAAAAGGGCACTGCTGTCTCAAGCCGACAAGGTAGCTCACCGTATGCGTAGAGAGGGGGCAACAGGAAAAACCATTACGCTAAAAGTAAAATATAGTGATTTTGTTCAAATTACCAGATCAACAACTATTGCCAATCCTACTGACGATGGATTTGAAATATACAAAATTGCATGCTCTCTTTTAAAAAAAACGGAGGTCGGTAAAAGACCTGTCCGGCTTTTAGGTATCTCCTTGTCTCAGCTAAACTTTTTTGATAGAAATGGGCAGCTCTCTCTTTTCAACCATGATGACTCATATCAAAAAAAGAAGAGATTAAATACGGCCCTGGATTCCCTATATGAAAAGCATGGCAAAGAAAGCATACACCTGGGAACACTGTTGACTAAATAGTGAATGAAAAAAAGCCTCACTGTATATACTTACATTATTAGACACTATATGTTGTAGTCAAATCTGCAATTTTTGACTTTTTACGAATGCATCATATATCTTGTTTGACAAAAGAATAATTTTCCTTTATTTTTATTGCATAAAAAATGTATTTGTATAAGTATAATAGATTGTTAATTAACAATGTATTGCCAAAAATGGATTTATGAAAAAACATTCCTCACCAATCTTCGATAAGATAGAAACTTCAAAACAACTGCCCTCTCTCCCCCATATTCTCTTAAAATTAATAGAGGCATGCAACAAAGAAGAAGTTAAGATAAAAGAAATATCCCAAATAATCAGCAAAGATTCCTCGCTGAGTGCCAAGGTCATGGCAATGGTTAATTCTGCATATTACAATCTCCCTAATAAAGTAACCAGCACGGAGCAGGCCCTTGTATTTTTAGGTACAGATACCATAAAAAATATTGCAATTAGCGCCTCAATAAAAAATGTCTTTAAAGGCGCTAAGGATGAATCGGGATTTAACCTGAAAGGTTTTTGGTGGCACTCTTTGATGTGTGCCATACTGTCTAAATCAATAGCCGTAAAGATCGCATATGACTCGCCTGACGAGGCATTTTTGGCAGGACTGCTTCATGATATTGGTAAACTTGTCCTATGGATTAATTTTACAGACGAATATAAACAGATAATAAATTCATCCAATAAACGGACGGATTTGCTTTTGGCAGGGGAAATTCAATTAGGGGCATCACACCCGGAAGTAGGGTCTTGGCTTATTAAACAGTGGAGACTCCAGTCCTTTATATCAGATGCAGTTCTTTATCACCATGAACCATTACCAAGAATCCTCAATGCCCTTCCCTTGATTAAGATTGTATATGTAGCCAATATTATGTCTGTTGAAACAAACGAAAACAGTGAGGTTAATTTTAAGACTGCAGAGGAAATCTTTGGATTTTCAAGTCAGCAATTAGAGGAAATTGACTCCAATGCCAGGGAAGAAATAGGGCATATTGCACAATTTTTGGGGATAAATATAAATTTCCAGAAGAATAAAGAGATAAACGTTTCTGATAGAGAACATAAGATACAAGAACATTTAGCTCAAGAGGTAAAAGAAGCAACCTTGCTTCAGGGCACACTTCAAAACCTATTAAAGGCCCATGATGAAAATGCCATATTGAGAGTAATCAGTCAGGCACTCCAGATTCTGTTTGACCTGAAGATTGTCCTCTTTTTTTTATATGATCAAGAAAAAGATGCATTAATCGGAAAATCTGCTGGGAGTAACAATAAATTTAATTTTTTTGATGGAGTTTTAATCCCCTTTCAAGAAGGAAAAGGCCTGATAGTGAACTCTCTAAGGCAAGGGGTTCCAACAGATTCCTTCAGCTATTTCAAAAATGATAGTCCTACTATTATAGATGAACTGGTTATTCGCCTAACAGGGAGGGATGGCGTAATGATTTTCCCTATGGTTGTTCAAGAACAATACATTGGGATAATAGTAGTAGGTTTAAATGAAACAAAGGTCTCTTATTTGAAAGATAACTTAAAAATGTTGTCTATGCTTAGTGATCAGGCAGCTATTGCATTGTATGCGGATTATTTGAGGCAAAACCAAGCGAAATTAGTCCTGGCTCAACGCCTTAAGGATACCTCAACCATTGCTCGAAAAGTCGTTCATGAAGTTAACACGCCATTGAGCATCATTAAAAATTACACTAAGATCATGGAAACAAAATTGGCTGAAAAGGACATTGACCACGAGGAGCTTAAGATTATCAACGAAGAAATTAACCGAGTTGTTCGTTTATTGCATGGATTATATGATTTTTCAAAAATAAAACCCCGGAAAATTAACTCTTTAGATATAAATACCATTTTGTCGGAAGTGGTAAAAGTTTTCAAAAAATCCTTGTTGATAGGTACTGACATTGATATTCATTTGAACCTCTGGCACTCCCTTCCATTAGTTAATTCAGATAAAGATAAACTGAAGCAGGTCTTTATCAATCTTATTAATAATGCAGTTGAATCAATGCCTATGGGGGGTAATCTTTATATAACAACTAAATATACCTCAAATACTCTAAGCGACAAATTCTTAAAAGACATGAAGGGCGCCATGGAATATGTGGAGATTGCCTTTATAGATGACGGACCAGGTATACCTGATAACCTTCAATCCAGAGTTTTTGACCCTTTTGTTACCTCAAAAGGGGGGAAACATAGCGGATTAGGGTTGTCTATAGTCTATAATATTATTAAGGAATTAAAGGGAAACATCACTTTCGTGAGTGACGGGAAAAATGGGACTGAATTTAAGATTGTCCTGCCCATATAAAAGATCATATTTAATAATTTCAGGAGTTCGCATGGACGGTAATGAAAATATTTTGATAGTCGATGATGATTCACGCATGTGTGATACGGTTGAAGCTCTATTAAAAAACAAGGGCTATGCAACACAAACAACCAATAATGGTAAAAAGGCAATAGAATATTTATCTCAGAATAATTTCGATCTTGCCCTCCTGGATATTGTAATGCCGGAGGTAAACGGTCTTACGGTTATGGATTATATCAATAGAAAAACACCGGAGACCTTGGTAATCGTTATCACTGGATACAGGTCGGAGGAATTGGCCATAGAATCATTGAGAAAAGGGGCATATGATTACCTTAAAAAGCCTTTTGAACCTGAAAAATTAATAAGGACAGTAGGAAATGCCCTTAATAAAAAAAGGTTAAAGACGGAAAACGGTATTATTAATGAAAAACTATCCCTTGTTCAAACCCGGTATAAATATTTAGTGGACAACTCACCGGACATTATCTACACATTAGATCATAGAGGCGAATTTACATTCGTAAATGAAACAGTAAATTCTCTTCTTGGCTTTAATCCCGATCAATTGATAGGGAAACACTATTCATCTATTATTCATGAAGAAGATATAGATAGATTCACGTACCATTTCAACGAGAAAAGGACTGGTAAGCGTGCTGTTCCAACAACAGGAATAAGGTTAAAATATTATAAAAATGGGAATGGGACAGAGAAAGTTAGGAATAATACCCTTGCCGTAGAATTAAGGGCCGTTGGAATATACGATAAGCCTGCTGATTCTAAAGATAAACATTTTATGGGGACATATGGGGTAATTCGAGATATAAGCCTTCGCCTGAAATCCGAAAAGGCCCTTCGGGAGAGTAAAAAACGTCTCAATAATATATTAAACTCAATACAGGCAGGTATTATACTTAGTAATTTTAAAACCCATGAAATTCTTTATGCAAATTATGCCGCCCTTAAGATGATTGGTCTCCCAAAGGAACGGATTATAGGCAGCTTATGCCACGAATACCTATGTCCTGAAGAAGCAGAAAGGCATCCTATTACTGATCTTGGTAGAAGGATGCATAACTTAGAGTGTTTAATAATCAATGGAAATGGAGTAGAAATACCTGTTTTCAGAACGGTTCGTAGCATAGAATTAGATGGCAAAGAGTATCTGTTAGATAGTTTTTTTGATATCAGCCAGAAAAAGGCCTTAGAGGTACGACTACAGCGTGCTGAGAAAATGGAGGCTATTGGGACCCTTGCAGGAGGCGTAGCACACGACCTGAACAATGTGCTCTCCGGAATTGTTAGCTATCCTGAATTACTACTGATGAAGACCCCGGAAGACAGCCCCTTGAGAAAGCCATTATTAACCATACAGGAGTCCGGAAAGAAGGCTGCTGATATCGTCAATGACCTTCTAACATTGGCGAGAAGAGGGGCTGCTGTCATGGAAGTTTTAAACCTAAATAATATTATATCTGATTATTTAAAAACCCCTGAATATGAGAAACTTTTATCATACTACCCCAACATTGAAGTGGTATTAGATCTTGAATCTGATCTTTTAAATATGTTAGGCTCTGCCATACATATATCAAAGACTGTTATGAATTTAATCTCCAATGCAGCAGAGGCCATTCAGCGTGATGGAAGTATAATTATATCTACAGAGAACCGATATGTTGATAGACCTGTGGGGGGTTATGATGATATAGCAGAGGGTGATTATGTAATTCTTAAAGTTATTGATCGGGGGATAGGCATACCCCCGGAGGATGTTGACA
This sequence comes from uncultured Desulfobacteraceae bacterium, assembly GCA_964434795.1. Lineage (GTDB taxonomy): Bacteria > Desulfobacterota > DSM-4660 > Desulfatiglandales > B25-G16 > M55B121. Next base: position 5,340 of record CAYSWP010000083.1, read on the forward strand.
GAATATTTGAGCCGTTTTATACAAAGAAAAAAATGGGAAGAAGCGGCACAGGATTAGGTATGGCTGTAGTATGGGGGACAGTAAAGGATCATAGAGGTTATATTGAAGTTCAAAGCAAAATAAATGAGGGGTCAACATTCACCCTGTACTTTCCTGCTACCAGGGAAAGAAAGAATAAAGATAAATCACCCACGCCCCTTGAGCAGTACATGGGAAAAGGTGAATCAATCTTGGTGGTGGATGATATAAAAGAACAAAGAGATATAGCAGACAGTCTGCTATCTGAATTGGGCTATTCCGTGACTACTCTTTCAAGCGGGCAAGAGGCAGTGGAATATATGAAGGATCATTCAGCAAATCTGGTAATCTTAGACATGATTATGGAACCGGGACTGGATGGACTTGAGACATACAGGGGAATTATTAAATCCCACCCCGGCCAGAAGGCTATAATTACAAGCGGATTTTCTGAAACAGGACGTGTAAAGGAGGCCCAGATGCTGGGGGTAGGTCAGTATATCAAAAAACCATATACCATAGAAAAAATAGGTGTAGCCGTAAAGACAGAATTGGAAAAATAGGGAAATATCCGGTCTTTATCCTCGGGTAACTTGTTGAAATGAGAAATAAAGGCAAAAACTGTGAACTTTGACTCCCAATTTTATCGGAAAATCTGTTGACGGATACGTCTTAAAACAGGAAATGAAAATTGAATGGTAATAATATTAACCAAGGTACAAGAATGAAAAAAATATTTATTATTCTTTTTAACGCACTTTTAGCGGTGTCTCTATACTCCAATGCTATTGCAGAAAAATATTATTCAACTGCAGAAATTGAGGTGGTTCTAAATGGGATTACTGCAGGCACTACCGTTGGAAGTATTGATATAACAATAGATTATGACCAGAGTAAGGTCAATTTTGTAAAGGTAACACCAGGGACCCTCTCAGCAAAAGCCACTGTAATAGCCAACAACAGTAAGGATATGGTTAGAATAGGACTTATTCACCCTAAAGGCTTTGATGGCGGAGCTAAAGGGTCCGTTATGATCCTCACCTTTAAGGCAATTAAGGGCAATACTCCTTTAATAAGTAATTTCCATATCAAAAAATTTTTTGCCACAGACCTGTCAGGTAAAGCCCTGAGTTTAGATATCAGCAAAGCAGCCATTGGTTTATGTAAATAAATGGTAACCGTTCACGGTTCAACGTTCAGGGTTCAGG
>CAYSWP010000084.1:0-6510 GCA_964434795.1 uncultured Desulfobacteraceae bacterium
ATTTTTAGATAATTGCAAGAAAGAGGAATCAAACTACAAATTGACCCTTCAGCCTATTAATATCCATCCATACTCAGTATCATTTTCCAAAAGCACTTTCCCTTATTTACTGAAAAGATATGTTTTGAGGTTGCTAAAAACCTTTTATATAAATCGAGCGGCTAACATCAGCTTTGAGAGTGGCCTATAACTGATAAAAGCGCCTCCATTCTCATGTTCTAAATTTAACATTTGACGTTATTAGCGCAATGCGTTATTATAATTTACATGATAAAATCTTTCCGGGGCAAAGAAACTGAAAAAATATTCAATAGACTTTTTTCCAGAAAATTACCCCAAAACATTCAGCATCTTGCACGCAGAAAATTAGTTATTTTGGATGCAGCTACCGAATTAAATGTTTTAAGCATTCCACCTGGTAACAGATTAGAAACTTTAAAAGGAGAGCGAAAAGGTCAACGCGGCATACGAATCAACGACCAATGGGGGATATGTTTCAAATGGCGCGATGGCGATACGTATGATGTTGAAATTACTGATTATCATTAGGAGATTCATATGAAAAACAAAAATTTACCTCCTATTCATCCGGGTGAAATTCTCCTTGATGAATTTTTAAAGCCCATGGGAATTAGCCAGTACAGACTGGCCAAGAATACAAGTGTACCACCCAGGCGAATTAACGAAATTGTCCACGGAAAAAGATCAATCACAGCGGATACTGCTTTGCGATTAGGACGTTTTTTTAACATGTCACCTCAGTTTTGGTTAAATCTCCAAACTCGATATGATCTTGAAGTGACTGAAGACTTTCTTGAGGGCCGGCTTGATGATGAGGTACACACTCTTCAAGTGCAAACGGCATAATAGGTACTGAGGTTATAACATCGCTGATGCTCGTGCATAGGAAAGATCAAAACCTTGGGAACCCACGTAAATCAGGGTGAAATTGAGTTATATTATGCCGGATACATTAAAAATCGACATTGCCCAAATATCTCCTCGACCCGGAGACATTAACCATAATCTAAATACGGCAATGGAGTACATGGAAAAATCCAGTGCAGAAGGAATTAAACTTGTTATATTTCCTGAAATGTATATTTCAGGTTATTCCGTGATAGGGAGTTACAGCACGGAAGATTTTAACAAAATTTCCGTCAGCATGAATGATGTATTGGTAAACAAGTTAATCAGATTATGCTCAAGATTGGACGAATATGTTATTACAGGCCTTCCCTTAAGGGATACGTCAGACGATAAGGTATATAATGCAGCCCTTTTCTTAGGCCCGGACGGCATAATAGGCGTTCATAGAAAAATAACATTGCCGGACGGTAATTATCGGGGGCAAAAATTTTGTGAGGGAAAATACTTTAAGCCTGGACGTAATATATCAACGTTCAAAACCCCAATCGGCGCTTTCGGTATATTTATATGCTATGAATTGTTTATGCCTGAGATTCCGAGAATGCTGGCAGTTCAAGGTGCAGAGTATTTAGTATGTCTGGCGGCAGGACCTATGTCACAAAAAAAGGCCTTTGATATGTTTCTCCCGGTAAGGGCTATAGAAAACAGCGCTTATCTAATCTTTTGCAATCTGCCGAGGGAGGGTAATATGGATTTCTTTGGCAGCTCAAGAATTTTAATGCCTAATGGACGAATACTTGAACAGGCGGCAGTGGGGGATGAAGACAGGATAACCGGTGAGATTAATTCCACGGCGGTCGGAAAGGCAAGGCTTTCTTACCCAAACCTGAGGGATAGAAAGGTCCTGGATTTTCTTAACATTGATTGATTTAGGCAACCAGAGAAATTTTTAACCTTCCGGGGTATATCTAACGGCTTGATGATTTAACCTTGTTAAGGTATAAGCGTTTAGAAATCGATAAAAGGTTTGAGATTTCCCAGACAGATGTCTTTGTGCAAGCTCATCATCCATTGATTAACTGGACAATCGCATTGTTATCCGGGAAAAAGTCTATGATGTTAAGACATCCATAATTTTGTTCAATATTGAACAGTTTTGAAAATTCAATACCAAGAAGGTAGCAGAGAATAATCCTGTTTACCCCGCCGTGGGCCAGTATGAGAATATCTTTTTCATGATTATCGTTAATAATTGACTTAAAGCAGGTGATTATTCTTTTTGAAAAATCATGGATTGTTTCTCCGCCTTCCACCTTGTAATTTATGATATCTGACTGCCTTTTTTTTATGTCTTCAGGGAATCGTTCTTTAACCTCTGAAAGGCTGAGGCCTTCCCATATCCCGAAGTTAAGTTCCCTTAACTCATTGAGTTTGGATATCTTTGCATCATGGTCTCTGGCTACTATCTGGGCCCCACGATAAGAACGTTGGAGGTCGCTTGAATATATAGCGTTTATATTGCTTAACCGGAGCCTTTCAGATAGACGCTCCATTTGCATTAATCCTATATCAGTCAGGGGGTTATCTGTAAATCCGCAGATAATCCTTTTTTCATACCCGTAAATTTGACCATGTCTCGCTAAATAAAGTCTTATATCCCTTTCCATGGGAGAGGATAGTAATAGTTGAAAATAATTATGTCAATACTTGATTTTTCAAATGTTGGAGTCCGGCAATGGCAAAGGTAAATTGTCCCCAGTGCAATTATTCGGTAAACGTCGATTTAGAGCAAACAAACGATGATCCAATATGGATAATGTGCCCAACGTGTGGGAACAGCTTTAAGTATTCAAGACCTGATAAAGATATTAAATCCGAACAAAGATACGGCACTCCATGGGAAAGGCGTATGGAACTTGGATTGTGGCAAGGCATATTCCATACAGTAAAATCTACGATGTTTTCACCTAAGAAAATGTACAGCGCCATGCCCGTTAAAGGTGGATTAATGGAGCCCCTGACATTTGGTTTATTGATAGGCTCTATCGGCAGTATGCTTTCTTTTTTCTATGATTTTCTCTTTTCTACATTCGGATTTAAAAATTCCCTTGAAGGCATAGGAATATTATTTAATTCACCGGTAAGTTATCTTTATTTTATCTTTCTTTCACCCTTATTGGTTATAATTGAACTATTTCTATCAAGTTTTATTGCTCATCTCTTGCTTGTTATAATGAGGGGCAATAAAAATAAATTTGAGGCCACCTTCAGGGTATTTGCATATTCCCAGGCTGCCATGATATGTTGCATAATTCCATTTATAGGAAGTACAGTGGCTAAATTATGGATGACTGTTGTTCAAATTACAGGACTTAAAGAGGCCCATGGGATTAGCTACACAAGGATAATTATTGCCTTAATGATTCCCTTCCTGTTCATAGTAATTGCATTCGGTTTGCTTTTATTTTTTTTAAAAATTATAATCACCTAAGACAATGAATATATATTTATTTATTCTTTTTTTAGCCGCAGCATTCTATATGCTCAGCAAGAGCGCTGATTATTTTGTAAGCAGTGCAATAGAAATTTCAGAGATTTTTAGTGTGCCCAAGGTCTTTATTGGTATTATTTTGGTAGCATTCGCTACTACAGCTCCGGAGTTCGCCGTTTCAGTGCAGTCTGCGTATCTGGGGCATCCTGAGATCGCCCTTGGCAATGCAATAGGCTCGGTAATATGTGATGATGCCCTTGCAATGGCGTTAGGTGCCATAGTTTCTCTTTCGCCTATTGCTGTTGATAGACGATATCTCGTTATTGCAGGCCCCTTTCTCCTTTTTATAGATGGTCTATCCTATTTTTTTGCATTTGACGGTATACTCTCACGGTCGGAGGGGCTTGTACTGGTAATTATACTGTTTGCATATATCACCTTTATTTTATTTACAGAGATAAAAAGAAGAGGCAACAATCGAATATCCAATGATAAATCTCAAGAATCTAAGTCTTTCCCTGCTGTTGGTAAACCGATTATAATATTTATATTGGCCTTAGGCGGTGTTATCTTATCCAGCAGGATTGTAATATGGTCATCAATAAACATTGCAGAAATATTCTCTGTGCCGGAAACGGTTATTGGTTTTTCATTAATCGCCATAGGAACATCACTGCCGGAAATAAGCACATGCATAACTGCCGCCCTGAAAAAGGAGGGGGACATTGCCGTAGGGAATATAATCGGCGCAGATATTTTTAATGTTCTCTGGATTATAGGTGTCTCAGCCCTTGTGAACCCCATAGAGGTTGACAAAAAGGTAATCAATTTTGCATTTCCATGGATGATTCTTATTGTTTTTACTATGTTGGTTTTCATGAGGATTAAATTTCAGATTGGAAAGCCAAAGGGCTTCATTCTTGTTTCTCTGTATGCTATTTATTTATTTACTACTATAAACCTTTTTTATTAATCGAATATGTCAAATAAAATAGAATATGAAAAAATCCTAAACAAAAACCAGTTGTCCGCAGTAACAGCCCCTGATGGACCGATACTTGTTATTGCAGGGGCAGGAAGCGGGAAAACAAGGACACTGATATACAGGGTTGCCTGGCTGGTAGAGCAAGGTATCTCACCAGAGGAAATACTGCTTCTCACATTTACGAGAAAAACAGCGAGAGAGATGCTTGAAAGGGCGGCGGATCTGACGAATGGCAGATGCAGATATGTGTCCGGAGGGACATTTCATTCTCTCGCCAGGCAAATTTTAAGAGAAAAGGCGGAACAAATTGGTTTCTCGCCATCTTTTACAATTATGGATAGATCTGATATGGAGGAGGCAGCCCATGCGCTTGTTTCCGAGGTAGCAGGCGAAAAGAAGAATATAAGACTTCCAAAGAGATCCACTATTGCCACTATTCTCAGCAAAACCGCCAATATGGAAAAACCCTTAAACGATGTTATAGAGACAGAATATCCCCAGTTCTTGCCTGTTCTTCCACAGATAGAGTATCTGTTCGACGCATATAAGGAATATAAAAGAAAAAATAATCTCATGGATTTTGATGACCTTATTATCTTTCTAAGGCAACTTTTAACGGAAAACGAGGAGATTAGAAGGAGTCTATCGAACAGATATAAATATATAATGGTAGACGAATATCAGGATACAAACACTATCCAGGCAGATATTATAAAGTATCTTGGCTCTTACCATAAAAATATTATGGTAGTAGGTGACGATTCACAATCTATTTACTCATTCAGGGGGGCAAATTTCAAGAACATGTTTGATTTTCCAACTAATTTCCCAGATGCAAAGGTTATAAAGCTGGAAGAAAATTACAGGTCTACCCAGCCTATACTTAATATGACTAATGCCCTGATGAATCAGGCAAGGCAGAAATATACGAAATGCCTCTTTACCAGAAAGAAGGGTAATGAGCTTCCAATTGTCGTTGATACAAGGACTGACAGGGATCAGGCAGTATATGTATGCAGAACCATAGAGACCTTATTGGATCAAGGGCGGTCATTAAAGGATATGGCTGTTTTGTTCAGGGCCGGGTACCATTCATTTGAATTGGAGCTTGAACTTACACGCCGGGGTATTCCATTTGCCAAGTTCGGCGGGTTTAAGTTTATGGAATCCGCCCATATAAAAGATCTGCTGGCCCATCTCAGGGTAATTCTTAATAAGGAGGACATCCTGAGTTGGGGTCGTCTCTTACGTTTAATAAAGAATATCGGCCCGGGGAAGAGCCAGGCAATAACAGACTGGATGAGAAAGGAAGACATGTTGCCTTTTAAGGTAAATGAATGGCCTGGGAGCAATAAACACAGGGATGAGTTAAATAAACTGGCCAAACTCTTTAGCTCTCTTTCCCGGCCGGATTTAAGCCCCAAAAATGCAGTGGAGCTTGCAATTGATTATTACTCACCTTTTTTAGAGGAAAAATTTGATGATTTCCCAAGGAGAAAACAAGAGTTAGAGCAATTAATTTCCATGGCCGTTAGATATAAAGGCCTTAGATCATTATTAGACGATCTTTCCCTTGAACCACCTGCAAGTTCTTCAGATATTAGGCCCTTAGACAGGTCTGATTACCTGACTTTATCCACTGTGCATTCGGCAAAGGGCCTTGAATGGGGGATAGTTTTTATCATCTGGCTTGTTGATGGCCGTTTTCCACCGGGAAGATCATTTCGAAATTCAGAAGGCATAGAGGAAGAACTGAGGCTTTTATATGTTGCAACTACAAGGGCCAAAGATAAACTTATCATGGTATATCCATCCCAAGAATTATCCTATAATAATGGAGGATGGAACGATAACTACCAAGGCGGCCTTACATCATTTATCAGCGCATTGCCCCATGATGTTATTGATCACCACTCCTCTGGCCCTTCCTATGCCCAGCCTGGAAAAACTTTAAACACCGGATCTTTTGCCAGGACGTTAAAGGAACCTGCTGAGAGCTCACCATCACTTAAACCGGGAGATAAAATAACCCATCCAGCCTTTGGACCCGGCGTGATAGCGAGATTCCTGGGCGAGGAAAAGGTAGAGGTAATTTTCAGGGATTGGGGACTTAAATTACTGCACCTCGGATACACTACCTTAGAGAAAATATAGGCAAAAAATA
>CAYSWP010000085.1:0-6448 GCA_964434795.1 uncultured Desulfobacteraceae bacterium
GATGCTCATTGCTCACCGAAAAAAACGCAATTTATAACCTTCCGGGGTATACATTAAAAAATCTTAATCATGGCATACGAAATTTTTGCAATAAAATGGAGGCCTCAACTATTTGAAGATGTTATAGGTCAAGAGCACGTTGCGCAAACACTTAAAAACTCCATCCTGTTTGACAGAACAGCATCTGCCTACCTATTCAGCGGCGCAAGGGGAGTGGGTAAAACATCTCTTGCGCGAATATTTGCAAAGGCCTTAAACTGTAAAGACACCCACGAAGGAAATCCCTGCAACACATGCACCTCCTGTATCGATATAACTAATGGGTCATCTGTAGATGTACAGGAAATCGACGGCGCATCAAATAGGGGTATAGATGAGATAAGGAACATAAGGGAAAACATAAAATATCTCCCCTCAAATGGTAAGCACAGAATATATATCATAGACGAAGTCCATATGCTAACCATGCATGCATTCAATGCCTTGCTTAAGACCCTTGAAGAACCCCCAAATCACGCAAAATTTATTTTCGCAACCACAGAACCCCATAAGGTCCCTGTAACTATACTATCGAGGTGCCAGCGTTTTGATTTCAAAAGGATACCTCTGTTAAATATAAAAAAACAAATGGAGAGAATAGCAGAGGAAGAAAATATAAAGATAAGCGATCACGGGATATCTATTATAGCAAGACAAGCAGAAGGAAGTCTACGGGATGCGGAAAGCCTGCTGGATCAGGTTGTTTCATTTACCGGACAAGATGTTGATGATAGCCGGATAACTTCTGTATTGGGCATAGTAGACAGGGATTTTATCAACAGAATGTCTCAGGCGATAATTGAGGGAAATGCCAATAACTGTCTTGAAATTATTAATGAAATATATAATCATGGTTATGAAATTAAAGAATTTTATCGAGAAATAATGAACCAGTTTAGAAACCTTATTGTATCACTTATCCCTCAGGCCCATAATCAACTCTTGGACTTGCCTGATAATGAGATAGAAGAGGTGCGAAAACAAGGTAAAAAAGTTGGAATGTCAAGACTTTTACAGTCCCTTAATTTCTTGATAAACAGGGAGGCAGACCTCCGCTATGCGAATAGCCCTAAGATTGTTCTTGAGGCCATCCTGCTAAAACTTATAGAGATAAAAGACTACCTCTCTTTTGATGAACTAATCAAGAAGGTTGAGAATGTTGAAAAACGGCTAACCCAAACAGCAGTAACAGGCCCCGGAAATGACCCTGTTTTATTTTTAGAAAAAAAAGAAGATCTAACTGAAGAAATACAAGAAGGGGACAGCAAAGAATGGAATGGCTTTATACGATACCTTGCCACCAGAGACAGGCCTATGGCAAATATACTTAAAGAATTCACCTATTATGAATTCATAAAAAACGGAATAGAATTAGCCTCGGCTAAAGGGACATTCACGGAAAGCTATTTTGATGACCCTGAGCATTACGAGAAATTGATTTCCTTTGCCCATGATTTTTTTAAATCAAATTTCAACATTAAATTTAAAAAGCAAGGTGACTTCAAGGACCTCAAAAAAACATCAAGGGAAGATAACGTTCCCAGTTTAGTGAAGGATGTAATTGACGTATTCGAAGGCAAGATTGTAGGCAATGACTGAAAGTTAACCATTTTATTAAATTCACCATCAAGACTTTAAAATGAACTTCTTTGAATATAAAAATGATGACCTCTTTTGTGAGGATGTGGCTGTAGCAGATATAGCTGAGCAAATTGGAACACCTTTATACCTATACTCCTGGGCGACCATGACAAGGCATTTCCGTATTTTCAGAGATGCCTTTAATGGCCTGAAACACCTGATCTGTTTCTCTGTAAAATCTAATTCAAACATTGCCATCCTTAAAACAATGGCCTCAGAGGGCGGAGGGGCGGACATAGTATCAGGAGGAGAACTATATAGGGCTATACAGGCAGGTATACGGCCGAACAGAATCGTTTTTTCCGGCGTAGGGAAAACATCTGAGGATATTGAAATGGCCCTAAAGTCAAATATCCTTATGTTTAATGTAGAGTCAGATCAGGAACTGAAAACCATAAATAGTGTTGCAAAAAAAATTGGACGCAAGGCAACAATTGCCGTGCGCATTAACCCAGACATAGAGGCGGATACTCACCCATATATTGTGACAGGATTCAATGAAAATAAGTTCGGCATACAGATAGATGATGCCCTGAATACTTATGAAATGGCCATGGGGTTGGAAAACATTGATATAAAAGGCATCTCCTGCCATATAGGCAGCCAGCTTACCGAGATAACCCCTTTTATTGATGCATTAGTAAAATTAAGGGAGCTCTCTCAAAGAATAAGAAAAATGGGCATTAATATAACCTTTCTCGATATCGGTGGAGGGCTGGGCATAACCTATGATACTGAAAATCCTCCTAACCCATCAGAATACGCCGGCGCCTTAAAAGAGATAATAGGGAAAGATCAACTAACTCTTATCCTTGAGCCTGGCAGGGTTATTATAGGCAATGCCGGCATCCTTGTAACCAGGGTTATCTATACCAAATCTACACCAATCAAGAAGTTTATAATTGTAGATGCCGGCATGAACGATCTCATCAGGCCTTCATTATACAATTCCTTCCATTCAGTGCTGCCTGTAAAAAAGACCGACAGTAAAATAATTACAGCTGATCTGGTTGGCCCTATTTGCGAAACAGGCGACTTTTTTGCTAAAGATAGAAAAATGCCCTCTTTTAAACAAGGTGATTTAGTGGCATTAATGAGCGCAGGGGCCTATGGTTTTTCTATGGCATCAAACTACAACTCCCGTCCACGTCCGGCAGAAGTTCTCGTAAAGGAAAAGGAATTTTCTCTGATTAGATCAAGGGAAACATTGGATGATCTTATAAGGGGTGAAACGATCCCTGAATTCATCAATTAGAGTAATGTCTGTGCGTTTTTATACCTTTCTGCTCCTGCCTACCACGACGTCAGCCGGCAGGTAGTTGCATTTTGGAGCAAAAACAGCCAAAGCCGAGAAGAATGAAGAAAGTTCTGATAAAATAGGGGTTAACCGGATATCGGGAACCCAATAACCTGAACATTCAATATTTTTTAACAAAGGGAGACCACTATGATAAAAGGATCTATTGTCGCACTTATAACACCCTTCAAGGGAAATAACTTTGACGAATCAACTTACAGGGAACTCATTAACTGGCAGATTAATGAGGGTATTAATGGTATTGTGCCTTGCGGCACTACCGGTGAATCAGCGACCCTGAACATGGAAGAACATAAAAGGGTTATTCAAGTAGCAGTTGAGGAGGTAAATAAGAGGGTGCCGGTAATAGCAGGCACTGGTGGAAATAGTACAAGCGAGGCCATAGAGCTGACACACTTTGCCAAGGAGGTTGGAGCTGATGCCACCCTTCAGGTTACACCATATTACAACAAGCCTTCCCAAGAGGGCCTTTACCAACACTTCAAGGCCATTGCCGACGCCGTTGCATTGCCTCAGGTTCTATACAATGTGCCGGGGAGGACGAGCGTAAATATGCTTCCTGAAACTGTTGCCAGACTTGCGGAATTCCCTGATATTGTGGCCATTAAAGAGGCATCGGGAAATTTAGGACAGATGGAGGAAATTATTCGACTGGCAGGGGAAAAATTAATCCTTCTATCGGGAGATGATAATATAACCCTCCCGGTAATGGCTATTGGCGGAAAAGGTGTAGTTTCCGTAGTGGCAAACATCGTTCCTAAAATTACAGCCGATACTGTACTGGCCTGGGAGAATGGAGATATTGAACGGTCCAGAGAGCTCTTTTACAAATTTTTACCACTGTGCCAGGCTATGTTTTTTGAAACTAATCCGGTTCCCGTTAAAACATCTCTGGCCCTTATGGGCAAGATAGATGATAATATAAGGTTGCCCCTTGCAAAAATGCAGGAAAATAACCTAAACAGGCTAAAAGAAGTCCTTAAAGACTATAAATTAATCTAAAAGGAGAAAAAATGATAAATACTGTTGTAGCTGGTGCAGCCGGAAGGATGGGCGGAAGAATCATACAGATGATTCAAAAAAGCGGGGAGATAAATCTAACAGGCGCCTTTGAAAACCCGAATCACCCTGCAATCGGCAAAGATGTTGGACAAATAGTAGGTCTTGGTAATATAAACATGGAGCTAAAGGGTGATATAAGTGAGGTTATGGAAAATGCCGATGTCCTAATTGACTTTACTGCCCCTGAAAGTACCCTGGAAAATATCAGGTTTATCTCCAAGACAGATCAAGCCATGGTTATCGGCACTACAGGAATTACCGATGAAATAAATCAGGAATTAAACCTTCTTTCCCAACAAATCAGGTGCGTCATGTCCCCTAATATGAGCGTCGGCGTTAATGTGATGTTTAAGGTTGTAAAGGACCTGTCGAAGATACTCAATAAGGGTTATGATATGGAAATAATAGAATACCATCACAGGCTCAAAAAAGATGCACCGAGTGGCACAGCTATGCACCTTGCAAAGATACTTGCAGACTCAACCGGTAGAAATCTTGATACAGACGCAGTATATAAAAGAAAGGGATTTATTGGGGTCAGGAGAGATGAGGAAATAGGTATACAGTCCATAAGGGCCGGTGATATTGTTGGTGAACATACCACTATATTTGCCGGTGTAGGAGAAAGAATTGAAATCACACATAGGGCCCATAGCAGGGACAACTTTGCAAGGGGCGCATTATTGGCGGCTACATGGGTTGTAAAACAACCGAATGGTCTTTACGATATGCAAGATGTATTAGGGCTAAAGGAGAACGATAATGTTTGAGCTGGCTGAAAGGATCAAAAAACTCCCTCCATACCTGTTCAAGGACATCGACCGGAAGATGAATGAAATGACCCAAAAAGGGGTAGATATAATCAACCTTGGGATTGGAGACCCTGACCTCCCAACTCCTATGAAAATTGTTGATTCAATGATGAAGGCCATTAAAGACCCTGAAAATCATCACTATCCATCTTATTCCGGTATGGACGCATTCCTTGCATCTATAGGGGAATGGTATAATGAAAGATTTTCAGTCAGCCTGAACCCGGAAAATGAAATATTGGCCCTGATAGGCGCAAAAGAGGGCGTAGCCCACATCCCTTTGGCGTTCATAAACCCCGGCGATCTTGTACTTATAACTTCACCGTCTTATCCAGTGTATAACAGCGGCACCCTTTTTGCCGGCGGAGAACCCTACTTCCTTCCCCTTACAAAGGAAAACGACTTTATGCCTGATCTTGCCTCTATACCGGACAATGTTAAAGGAAAGGCTAAAATGTTGTGGTTAAATTATCCCAACAATCCAACTTCAGCTGTAGCCACCAAGGATTTTTTCGAAGATGCAGTCAATTTTGCACACAAAAATAATATTCTCATATGTCATGACCTTACATACAGTGAGGTAGCCTTTGATAATTACAAACCCATTAGTCTTCTTGAAATTGAAGGGGCAAAAGATGTGTGCATTGAGTTTCACTCATTGTCAAAGACATATAATATGACTGGGTGGAGAATAGGTTTTGCCGTAGGCAATAAGGAAGCAATAAGGGGCTTAGGCCTAATAAAAAGCAACATTGATTCCGGAATCTTTCAGGCTATTCAAATAGCAGGCATAGAGGCCCTTAGGTTATACAGGGAAAGCGCTGAAGAGATAAAAAATATCTACACAGGAAGAAGAGATGTTATGGTCCAAAAACTGAAAGAATCCGGCTTTACAGTAAATAAACCAAAGGCTACGTTTTATCTCTGGGTTCCAGTGCCCCATTCATATACCTCTGCCGGCCTTGCAGCAAGGCTTTTAACAGAGGCCGGCGTAGTAGTGACCCCGGGCAATGGTTTTGGCCAACCTGGCGAAGGTTATATAAGACTGGCCTTGACACAGAAAGAAGACAGATTAATCGAGGCCGCTGACAGGATAAAAAATATTGGGCTATAGGATTGAGGAAAAAACAGCATATATAGGTATAGGATCAAATTTAGGGGATAAAATTAATAACTGCCTCCAATCCGTTAAAAACATAGATAAATTACCTAAATGCCATGTAATTGCCCGTTCATCAACATTCAAAACAGAGCCGGATGGTGTTACGGGACAAGATTGGTATGCAAACTGTGTTATCCAAATAAAAACCACACAAAGTCCGTCTGAGTTGTTAAGTTCCCTTCTGGAAATAGAATCAGGGATGGGCAGAGTAAGAAAGAAAAAATGGGAGGCAAGAATAATTGACCTTGACATATTGCTATTTAATCAAGAGATCATAAGCTCGGATAGTCTGTCAATTCCCCACCCACTGCTACACAAAAGACGGTTTGTATTAGAACCATTGGCCCAGTTAGCGCCTGACCTGATACATCCCGTACTTAAACTAACAATTCGTCAACTGAAGGAGGAACTTCC
>CAYSWP010000086.1:0-6388 GCA_964434795.1 uncultured Desulfobacteraceae bacterium
AACCCTTGAATCCTGGACCCCTTTCTCCCAACTAATTGGGAGAAGAACCAATAATAGTAACTACTCAGGAGCCGGAAGTGAGGACCCAGAATGAAAAAAGTATGCCCTTATTGTTATCGAGGCGTAACTACTCAGCCACCAAGGCGCCAAGGAACTAAGATTACAGAATTATTCTGTTAATACCCTTCTTGATGAGGGGCACATTAATGAGTCTTAGGCTCATAAAAATTAATAAGAAAACCAAGGCGCTTGCCGGTCAATTTCAGGTGGCTAAGTAGCTGTGCTTCCCAAACAGGATTCATCTCATCCACTGCTTTTAGTTCACAAATAATTAGCTCTTCCACTAAAACATATAGGTGTAAGCCTTCGTCGAAGGTTATTCCATTATATATAATTGGGATATCTACCTGCCTATGATACTTTAACCCTCGTTTATAAATCTTATGACAAAAACAGATTTCATAAACTTTTTCAAGCAAACCTGGCCCTAATATTCGCTTCTTTCAGAGTTGTCGATGCAGAGAAGTTTTTCACAGAATCTTTTCTAATTATGCCTTTCAATTATTCTTTAAAAATACGCTGGCGTTGTTTCTATGTTGCAATTTGGCACATCTACTGTATAATCACACAGAAAAAAGTAAAAGGAGAATCTATGAAAAGAAAAATTGCTACCATTCTCATTTTAATTACAGGTCTTTTTTGGTTGAATCTAAATTGCAACACCTTAATGGCTGGAGAAATAAAAACAGTTGTGTTAAATGTCCCAAATCTTCCCTGCGGAAGCTGATTTGAACCGCAAGACAGGATAAGGGCTATCCTGATGCAAAATAAAGGAATATTAAAACACAAGTTGAATACAAAGACTAATGAAGTGACTGCCACCTTTGACGATGAGAAAACCAGTGCTGATCAAATCATTGAGGATCTTTCAAAAGGAGGATACCCAGTCTCAGGAAAACCACAATATGTAAAATAGGTAGCTACTAAGGAGCAAATCCCCACCTGGCGCGACTTTTGTGCAATTTAGTTACGCAGTAATTAAATCTTCTGTGTTAGGCTATGTGCCCCTATATTGCAAAACCACGTCCGGGCAAAGGGCACAAAGAAAAGAAAAATAAAAACTACGGAGTTCAAATTGACTGATGAAGCAAGGGAAATAATCCCATCTACTGATCAATGTTATAATCTTTTAAAAACACATAATGTTCCCGCGCATATCATTCAGCACAGCGAGACGGTTTGCAAGGTGGCGGTGTTTCTGGCTTATGAACTTAATAAAAACGGAGAAAAACTTGACATACCATTAATTAATGCCTCAGCCTTATTGCACGATATTACAAAATTTGAAGACCTAAAGACCCATAGAGATCATGCAAAAACCGGTAAAATACTTCTTGAAAACCTTGGTTTCTCAAGGATTGGAGAGATTGTAGGGGAACACATTAATTTGCAGGATAAAAGTGGAAATCAAAGATTATCGGAAGAAGAGATTATTAATTATTCAGACAAGAGGGTTATGCATACAGAGGTTGTTATCCTATCAGAAAGATTTAAAGACCTTAGGGAACGATATGGGTTAAATAACAAAATGCTAAACGAGAATGCTGTAAAGCGAATCAATGAACTTGAGCTTAAAATCTATGAACTTGAAAAAAAGATATTTTCCAAGTTAGATTTTAAGGCCGAAGAGCTATCACATCTAATGTATAATTTCTTCAGCGGAGAAAGGCAATTTGATATTGAACAATAGGGGATTTACTATCTATGACATGGGCAATCCCTATGAAGATCTGTATATTTACTATCTTGAAAACAGCCCAGACCGCAAAGAAGAGCATCTTTTAGGGCCTGATTTTTTGGGAAATTGGATTGAAGACGGGAGTTCTTTTTTGTTTTTTTCTAAACCGTCTCGAGAATTTGTGCAACGCCTAATTGATAAAAATCATAAATTAAAATTTAATGATGAGTTTTATTTTACCTATGAAGAATGGCAGGGTGGCAGGATTAAGCCTATTAAGGTTTCTCGTTTTTATATTATCCCACCATGGGAAGAAAATCCAGAGATCAATGGCAAAATAAAGATATTTTTAGACCCAGGGGTTGTTTTTGGAAACTCCCTCCATCCAACAACAAGAGATTCACTGAAAGCATTGTCTGAAATTTTTAAAAAGAAACGTTTTTCTAATGTTATTGATATTGGTACGGGAACAGGGATTCTCGCCATAGGCGCAGGTCTTCTCGGAGCAGAGAAAGTTTTGGCCATTGATATTAATCCCCTTGCAGTAAAGACAACCCTAAACAATGTAAGATTAAACGGGCTTGAAGGGATAGTTGAGGTGAAGGAGGGTATGGCGGAAAATTTTATTGGCCATCAAAATGACCTCCTTATTGCCAATATTCATTATGACATTATCTTACAACTTATAAAAATGGGTGTATTTGCAAAAGAAAAAAGTTTTATTTTATCCGGGCTTATGCAAAGCCAGGCGAGGGATATAAAATTGGAGCTTTCTAAATATCCAATTGAGGTTATTTATGAATGGAATAATAATGGTATTTGGCATACTATTTTAGGAAGGGTGATGGAGACATAAAATGAAGGATGATGTGAAAAATATTCCAAAGCTAATAGGTTATAACTGTTTTGCCTGTGGAACTGAAAATCCAATAGGCCTAAATCTAAATTTCAGGAGGGATGGAGAGTATGTTTGCGCAGATATAACACTTGGAAAAAACTACGAAGGATGGGAGAATATGGCCCATGGGGGTATAGTTTCAACACTATTAGATGAAGTAATGTCCTGGACCATGATCTACTTTAAAAAGGTCTTTTTTGTAACAAGGAATATGGAGGTAAAGTTTAAAAGACCTGTTCCTTTGAATAAATTATTAACGGTTAAGGGTAGGATAGCAGAGGGGAAAAGCAATCGACTCCTTTCAGCAGAATCACTTATTCAGGACAGGGATGATAATGTTTTGGCCAAGGCAAAGGCTACATTTGCCGTATTGCGTGATAAGGACCTTTATCTTGTATCAAATAAATTAAAACAGGATATGAAAGGCCTCTTTGATAAGTTTTGATTTCTTGTGTTAAAACCGTGAACGGTTACTTGAAATTCAATGCCGAGTACCTTGGAGGACAGGATTTAAAATTGCATAACACGAGAGAGGAAAGGGTAACGTTTTATTCAGAAGGTCTTCAGATTGAAGGCATATTGTGCAACAAAGATAGTGAAGATAGCGTTGTTATATCTCATCCGCACCCATTATACGGCGGCAATATGCATAATCAAGTAGTGCAAACAATGGCATTGGCCTATCAGGAGAGGGGTTTTTCAACCCTAAGATTTAATTTCAGGGGTGTAGGTAATAGTAAGGGAAGCTATGATGAAGGCAAAGGTGAGGAAGAGGATGTAAAATCTGCCTTGAATTATATGTATGAGATAGGAAATAGAAATGTTGATCTTGCAGGCTATTCATTTGGTTCATGGGTTAATGTAAAAATCAGTAATATTAGTACCATGGTAAAAAGGATAATTATGGTTTCCCCACCTGTTGCTTTTTTGGATTTTTCCTTTCTGTGCCAAAATCCAAAAGTTAGCGCAATAATAACCGGCGAGAGAGATGAAATCGCACCAGTTGAAAGTATAAGAGAAGCTGTGCCTGTGTGGAATTCTGATGCAGTCTTTAAAGTTATTGAAGGAGCGGACCATTTTTATACGGGCAGGATTGATGTATTGAGAAATGTTTTGTATGACATATTATCTGTTAACGGTGTTTAAAAAATTTCTACCTGTTCGGTTAGCCATTAGCGTTTAGCCATTAGCATTAAAAAGGCGTGAAAATGAGAGATTTCAGAGAACTTAATCAACAGATAAATGAGGTAAAGAGGATATTGAACAGCTTTATCCAAAAGCTAATCCCGCCCCAGATAGACGGGACTGAAAGCTAACCGCACAGGTCTAAAAATTGTGAAAAACATTGCATCTATAGAAATAGGGTCAAACTCAATCAGGATGTTAATCGCTGAAAAACCTGATTCTGGTAACGACTTTAGAGAGGTATATAGAAAAAGGGTCATTACCAAAATAGGTGAGGATTTTAATAGCAACCAAATCGAAACACTCAAGCGAGTGCCTATTGAAAGGAGTGTCTCTGCCCTTGGTGAATTTTTTGACATTGCTAAAAAATTTGGCGTGACTTATCCTTTTGCGGTTGCAACTGGTGTTATAAGGAAGGCAGTGAATGGAAATGATTTTATCTCCTTGGTCTCAAAGAAATTCGGCGGAAATGTAAGAATAATTTCCGGTGAAGAAGAGGCTGGTTTGACATGCAAAGGTGTATTATTTTCATTAAATCACAGTGATGGCCCTTTTTTGATATTTGATCTCGGTGGAGGGAGCACGGAATTTGTTTTGGTCAGAAACGGTGAAAAAGAAATCATGTCATTGAACCTTGGAGCGGTTGTCCTTACACAAGATTACCTCTCCGATGATCCACCAAGTAAAGGCCAAATAAACAGACTAATCAACTATATTGAGGGTATATTTAATCTTAATTTATGCAACTTTAATGAAATAGAAAATGAGTGTTTTACCCTTATAGGTACAGGAGGCAGCGCATATACGCTGGCAAAGATAATAAAGGAAATGAAAAAGAAGGATTTTGTTGAGAAAGACAAAAGTGTAACATCACTTAAAAAGACAGAGATTGAAGGTGTTTTTGAAAAAATAAGGGCCGTACCCGCACTGGAAAGGCTTAATTTTAAGGGTATTGAAAAAGGCAGGGAGGATACAATACTGGCCGGAACGGCAATGGTGATTAAAATTATGGATTACTTTAATAAAAATGAAATAGTAGTCAGTTATTCAGATATATTAGAAGGCATATTGATCAAGTATGGGGGAGGAGAAAAAAATGAATAGAAAAATTATTAAGGAGGCCCTGACCTTTAATGATATCCTTTTGGAACCACAAAATTCATCTATACTACCTAAAGATGTAGGTGTAAAAACATTTCTTTCAAGAAATATTGCACTAAACATCCCTATTGTCAGCGCAGCAATGGATACTGTGACGGAATCTAATACAGCGATAGCATTGGCAAGGCAGGGTGGATTAGGATTTATTCATAAAAACATGAGCATAGAAAGGCAGGCGTTAGAGGTCGAGAAAGTAAAGAAATCCGAGAGTGGTATGATTATTGACCCCATTACTATTGAGCCGGAGAAGAGAATTTATGAGGTTCTCAGTATCATGAAAAAGTACAAGATTTCAGGCGTTCCTGTAGTGAGTGGGGACAATTTAGTAGGTATTATAACTAATAGAGATTTAAGGTTTGAGACAAATCTTGATAAAAAAGTTAGTGATGTAATGACCAGGGATAATCTGGCTACAGCGCCGGTAGGCACAACCCTGGAAGAGTCAAAACGTATACTGCATAAAAGAAAAATAGAAAAATTGCTGGTTGTTGACAACAGAGGAAAATTAAAAGGCCTTATCACCATAAAGGATATTGAAAAGATAAAAAAATACCCAAATTCATGCAAGGATAATCTCGGAAGGTTGAGAGTTGGGGCAGCAGTCGGTGTTGGCCCGGATCGAGAGGAAAGAGTTGAAAGGCTCATGTCTGCAAATACGGATATATTAGTCATAGACGCAGCCCATGGTCACTCTGCCGGTGTAATAAATGTAATAAAGGATATAAAAAAGAACTACCCTGAGATTGAATTATTAGCAGGCAATGTTGCCACGGCCGAAGGCACAAAAGCCCTTATAGATGCAGGCGTTGATGCAGTAAAGATTGGAATCGGGCCGGGCTCTATATGCACTACCAGGATAATTGCAGGCGTAGGTGTGCCGCAGATGACCGCTGTTATGGAGTGTGCCGATGAGGCTGATAAGGCACATATTCCAATTATTGCCGATGGAGGAATTAGATATTCCGGTGATATAACAAAGGCCCTTGCAGGAGGCGCCTCATCTATTATGGCGGGAAGCCTCTTTGCCGGAACAGAAGAGAGCCCGGGTGAGACTGTACTTTTCCAGGGCAGGACATATAAGGTTTACAGGGGCATGGGATCTGTAGAGGCCATGAAGGCGGGCAGCAAGGATCGCTATTTCCAGGAAACAGTTGAAGGCGAGTCAAAACTTGTGCCGGAGGGGATAGTAGGCAGGGTACCATATAGGGGACTTTTATCAGATACAATATTTCAGCTTATTGGTGGACTGAGAGCTGGTATGGGTTATGTGGGAGCCCATAATATAGCAGAACTAAAAGCAAATGCTCGGTTCTTGAAAATTACCGCTGCAGGTCTCAGGGAAGGGCATGTTCATGATGTGATTATAACGAAAGAGGCGACTAACTACCAACTGGAATAAACTTATT
>CAYSWP010000087.1:0-6365 GCA_964434795.1 uncultured Desulfobacteraceae bacterium
ATGCACCGATACATCCAGACTGACTGTGTTGTGGGAACGCAGGAATATGTTTAATTCCCGCGTTCCCACGCCTTAACAGACGGGCGCCTCAATACCTGAAATTGCGAACTTATTTCTTCGTGAACCATAAGGCCAAGTTTAATCAATGTACAACATTGTCAAAAGTGAACGAAATAGCATCACTGCCGTTACATTACAGGCACAGGCAGGGAGGTAGCCCCCAGCGGTGAACACGGAACCTGTAAACGCTTACGAAAAGTCATCATTTAAAAGGGATAGGCCTGTCACTTTAGTCCTCCTTATACTTATCTCCGCCATTTTATTCTTTGGCACATTATCAGCTATCATACTGTCGTTTTCAAATCATACACCTTATATATCTTATGGTAATAAAATAGGTGTAATACCAATAGACGGCATTATAAAAAATTCAGATAAAATCATAGAGCAATTAGCCGATTTTAGAAAAAATAAAAAAATTAAGGCCATAATTTTAAGAATAAACTCTCCAGGCGGCGGCGTTGGACCTTCGCAGGAAATATATAAAGAGACAATCAGAACTGCAAAAACAAAAAAGGTAATCGCATCCCTTGGCTCAATTGCCGCATCCGGAGGTTACTATATTGCATCAGCAGCAGATAAGATAATTGCCAACCCCGGAACCCTTACAGGAAGCATAGGGGTAATCATGGAGTTTATCAGGGTTGAGGAACTCCTTGATAAAATAGGAGTTCAATTTAGGGTAATTAAAAGCGGTGAATTTAAGGATATAGGCTCACCGAGCCGAAAAATGACGGATAAGGAGAAAAAATTACTTCAAGATGTTATAGAGGATATAAAAGAACAATTTGTAAATGCAGTTGCCCAGGGAAGAAACATGCAAAGGGAGAAGGTCCTTGAGATAGCTGATGGAAGAATCTTTTCCGGGAAAAAGGCAAAGGCCTTGGGATTAATAGATTCTCTCGGGAACTTTAGGGATGCCGTTGACCTGGCAAAGGAGATGGTCCATATCGAGGGCGAAGCAAAATTGATTTTCCCCGAGAAAAAAGGAAGGTCTTTTATATGGGATCTGCTTTTTGAAGGCCTTTTTGATTCCGTTAGCAGCAAAATAAATCAAGCATATGGACCAATCGAGTACAGATGGAATGGTGGGTTTGGCATATCAAATAATTAGATAAAATTGATTTCGCCTTTCCCCTTCCTGATGACCTCTAAATTATCATCTATCAATGAGACTACAGTAGAAGGTTCATAGGAAATAACTCCCCCATCAATGACCAAATCCAACAAGGAGGAGTATGTGTCATGGATTAAAGAAGGTTCATCAAGCTGAACACTGGTGCTGACAATTGGACGCCCTAATTCTTTTACTATCTCCAGACAGATTTTATTTTCAGGAACCCTTATGCCGACAGCTCTTCTCTTTGTAAGCATAAGCTTTGGCACCAACTTGGTCCCTTCCAATATAAAAGTATATGGACCAGGGAGTGATCTTTTCATAATCTTGTAGGCAAAATTTGAAACCTGTGCATAAAGGCTTATGTTTTTCAGGTCTGAGCAAACAAATGAAAATGGCTTCTTCAGGGGCCTTCTTTTAATCTGATATATTCTTTGGATAGCTTTTTTGTTAAAAAGATCGCAGCCAATGCCATAAAATGTATCAGTTGGGTATATTATTACACCGCCTCTGTCCAGTTCTTGGACAACCCTATCTATAAATCTTTTTTGAGGATTATCTGGATTGATATATAAAAGCATATTTTTAACCTCTATTTTTTCTAAAAATTAACATGATTTTAATATTTGTATTTATTTTCGGTGCAATAGCGGGAAGTTTCTTAAATGTTTGCATATATCGACTGCCAAGAGACGAATCTATATTATTTCCATCCTCCCACTGTCCTAATTGTGGAAAACCGGTAAAATTATATGATAACATCCCTATATTAAGCTATGCTATCCTCAGGGGTAAATGTAGACATTGCAAAAAGGCTATCTCTGCCCGCTATCCAATAGTGGAAACTATATCCGGCTTGATGTCCATTGCCCTTGTTATGAAATATGGCCTAACATTGCATTCCCTTCTCTTATTGTTATTTGTCTTCTCTTTAATTATTATAACATTTATAGATCTTGATTATCAAATTATTCCAGATATTTTATCCATTCCTGGTATCCTTGCGGGCATATGCGCCTCATTTTTTATACCAATGGCATACTGGATAGATTCCATTTTCGGAATATTAATTGGAGGGGGGTTTTTGTTCATTATAGCCGTTACGTATAAGTGGGTAACGAATAGAGAGGGTATGGGAGGCGGAGACATCAAACTGCTTGCCATGGTAGGAGCATGGCTTGGATGGAAAGCAATACCTTTTATACTCTTTTCAAGCAGCTTAATTGGCGCCTTAATAGGGGGCATAAGTCTTTTGTCGGCAAGGAAAAGTCTCAGATATAAAATCCCTTTTGGGCCGTTTATATCAATTGCATCTATTATCTACATATTCTTTGGCCCCGAAATAATAAACTGGTACATTAGCTTGTAAATAAATATGCGTTTATTCTCTTACAGTTTAAAAACAGGAATTGTTATAATTCTTGTCATTATCCTCCTGACAGCTATGATGTTATTAGATATTGTTATGACAAGTATGGCCGAAAAAAACATGATGAAATTGGAAATAAAAAATGGAGTAATGCTTTTACATTCTGTTGAACAGGACATAATTTCAGGTTTTAATAAAGGCACAACAGGCTATTCCCTCCATAACGGCCTAAAATATCTGATAGATAAAAGATACTTCCTGTCTGCAGCTATTATAGATTGCGATGGCAGGCTTATTTTTGAAACAAAAACAACAAAAGACGATAGCAAAAGGCTTGTAAATATGGCCGTAAAATCCCTGCAAAGCGGTGAAAACTCTGTTTCTACACCTGGCCTGCTATGGGGCATCTTTTCATCCAATAAGGGTTATTTATTTTTGGCATATCCAGTGATAAATGACAATAAGATCATAGGCGTGGCCTCAGTCAAGATAGACTTAGAAAGCACGTATAGCGCTATCAGAGTCTCCCATAAAATTATACTATTATACATCTTTCTCAATACCTTGCTTTTTACTTTAGCCGGTTTTTACTTTATTTACAGAATTTTAGTGCGGCCAATCAACCGCCTTGTCAGGAAGGCAGAAGATTTTAAAGAAGGTGAGCCCTTCTATCCTTTTCCAAGCTTAGGGCAAAATGAATTCAGCAAACTCTCACGGTCAATCACTATGATGCTTGAGCGTCTCGAAGACAATAGGACGGAGTTAAAGAAAAATATACTCGAATTAGAGAAAACTAACTTAGAGCTCACAAAAGCCCAGGATGACATAGTGCGGTCTGAAAAACTGGCATCTGTTGGGAGATTAGCATCAGGTGTCGCCCATGAAATTGGAAATCCCATAGGTATAATATTTGGGTATTTAGGCCTTTTAAGAGACAGTGAAGACCAGGGGGAAAGAATTGATTTTATTAATCGTATTGAAGGGGAGATTGACAGAATAAACAGGACGATTAGAGACCTTCTTGATTTTTCAAGGCCGTCTAAAGGCATGCCGGAGTTAGTCTCGCTACACTCGGTTATTTCCAATGTGATAGAAATGTTGAAACCCCAGAAGATCATGTCCGGTATTAATATAAACTTGGATCTGAATGCTAAAAAAGATACTGTGTTAGCCGATCCTGACAAGCTGAAGCAGTTACTTCTTAATATTACAATAAATGCAATAGATTCAATGGGTGCAGAACAGCCAGTATGCGTAAATGATGATAAAAAATTATCAATAAAAACCAGCATACTGCCCGGCACTGATTCGGGTGTACCAAAAAAAGGAGATAACCTATATATTGAATGCATAGACAACGGTCAGGGTATCTCCCCTGAAGAGCTCGACAGGATCTTTGACCCATTTTTTACAACAAAAGAACCAGGAAAGGGAACCGGACTTGGCCTTTCAGTCAGCCTGAGAATTGTTGAGGACGTAGGCGGCAAAATTAAGGTAAAAAGTGAAAAGGGTAAAGGCACAACAGTAACGATTACACTGCCTCTTCATGAAATTTTAAAAAAGTAATGAGAAGTTTTATGGCAAAAAACAGGATTCTTATCATTGACGACGAAGTCAACATGAGGCACATGCTTAAAATGCTTTTAACCAAATCGGGCTATGATATTGAAACAGCGGCAGATGGCCAGGAAGGATTAGAGGTTATCGAAAGAGAACAATTTAATTTTATCCTCTGCGATATTAAGATGCCGAGAATTGACGGCCTCACCTTTTTAAAATCAGCAGTTAAAAAATCAACCAATATTCCTATTATAATGATGTCTGCATATGGGACAATAGACTCAGCTGTTGAGGCCATGAAGTCAGGGGCATATGATTATATAAGCAAACCCTTCAAGGCAGATGAGGTTCTTTTAACGCTGAAAAAGGCAGAGGAAAGGGAAAGGCTTAAGAGTGAAAACCTTATATTAAAAGACCGGATTCAAAAAATAGAAAAAACTTATGAATTCAACAAGATAGTGGCCAAGAGCGAGGTCATGCAGTCTGTTTTTGATATGATAAAAAAGGTGGCTGACTACAAGACCACGGTTCTTATTACAGGCGAGAGCGGCACCGGTAAAGAGCTGGTCGCAAGGGCAATTCATTTTAATGGGATAAGAAGCAAAGGGAACCTTGTTTCTATAAATTGTGGAGGTATCCCGGAAACACTGTTGGAAAGTGAGCTTTTTGGATACAAAAAGGGTGCCTTTACCGGCGCATATCATGATAAAAAAGGTCATTTTGAAGAGGCACATAAAGGCACTATTTTTTTAGATGAAATCGGAGAGCTTCCACCCTCCCTTCAGATTAAAATGCTAAGGGTTTTACAGGAGGAAGAGATAACCCCCCTTGGCTCAACAAATACAAAAAAAGTGGATGCAAGGGTAATTGCAGCCACATCTAAAGACCTGAAGGAAGAAATAAAAAACAGGCTTTTTAGGGAAGATCTTTTTTACAGGATAAATGTAGTTAATATTTATCTGCCCCCACTAAGAGACAGGCCAGAAGATATACCTCTGTTAATCGACCACTTCATCAATTTAATTAATTCCAAACTGAAAAAGAATATTAACGGAATCTCTCCTGAGGTGTTAGAGCTGTTTATGACACATTCATGGCCAGGCAATATACGAGAGCTGGAAAATGTTTTGGAAAGGGCTATATTGCTTGCCCAAGGTAATATTATAGAGGTTCACGACCTCCCCCCAAATCTCAAAGCTGAACAATATACAGCTTCTAACATTACACCTGCCGGGATATCATCTATAAAGGTAGGGTCCCGCATCCTTGAAAAAGAGCTAATCGAACGGGCATTGAGTAAAACCAGCGGAAACAGGACTCATGCAGCTAAAATACTTGAGATCAGTCGCCCCATGCTCATATCTAAGATTAAGGATTATGGATTAGGCTAAATCTTAACTTGTCTCTTGTAAGCACATAGATTACAATTAAATTAAAAAGGTATTTATATGCTCGACAAAGATCAAATTACAAAAATAGCCACTTTTGCCGGAGCGCACCCTGAAATTTCTGCTGTTTATCTTTTTGGCTCTCATGCAGCAGGGCATGCAAGATTAAGAAGTGATGTTGATTTGGGGATATTATTTGCAAAAGATGTGGATGGTTTTAAAAGGGTTAATATGGAGACTCAAATCTCAAACCTCCTAAAAAAAGATGTTGATCTTGTTGACATGAGAAAAAGTAGCCCATTTTTACGTCACCAGGTCTATAAGCATGGAGTTTTCATCTATCAAGACGGTAGCGATTATCCATTCCTATTTAGGGCAAACTCAATCAGGGATTATCTTGATACTGATTATATAAGAAAAATAAACAAGGAAACCTCCCATGGTTAATGAAGATATTGTCCTCAGAAAGCTCAAAAAACTTGAAGAAAGTGTAAAGGAGCTTCTCCAGGCAAAAGATATCAGTTGGGAAAAATACAAAAAGAATATACGTGACCGTGCCTTTGTTGAGCGTTACATTCTTATTGCTATCCAAACTGTCTTTGATATTGCCAATCACATAATTTCTTATCAGGGGTGGAAGGAGCCTGAAACCTATAGAGAAACATTTGATATACTTGCATCACATGGTGTTTTGCCGGATAAAAAAGTGCCTGATTATCAAAATATGGCCTCATTCAGAAACATGCTTGTTCATCATTATGAAAAAGTAGACGACGAGATAGTCTTTGGTATTTTTAAGAACAAATTAGGTGACTTTGATATTTTTCGGAAATATATATTTGAATATCTGAATAGATCCAACGTATTAGTA
>CAYSWP010000088.1:0-6364 GCA_964434795.1 uncultured Desulfobacteraceae bacterium
TTATCCGGATCAAGGGAGAAGAGCTGGCGGACGAAGTCGAGGTATGTATCCCTGGATTTTCGATCTTGTTTCCTCTTCAAAAAGAGGATAGGGTCATTAAGGATTTTTTTTGTAATAGACCTGGCCATGTTTTCAAGGTATTCGACCTTGTCATGGGGCAGGTCTCCAAGGTTGGAGAGGGTTTTTTTCAGTTCATTCCGCCAGATTATCTCACATTTGTCCTGGAGGGAAACAATTGTAGGGACAATATCCAGGGTCTTTATCCACTGACTGAATTTAAGCACCTCCTCATCTACTATCCTCTCTGCCTTTGCTGCCTCGCCCCTTCTATTTTCTATGTTTTGCTCAACAATTCCCTTAAGATCGTCAATATCATAGACAAATATGTTCTCGATTTTATTTACTTTAGGATCAACGTTTCTCGGCACTCCAATATCTATGAAGAACAGGGGCCTGTTCTTCCTGCCCTTCATCACCTTCTTAACGTTCTCATAGGTTATTACAGGATCTGTTGAGCCAGTAGATGTGATTACAATATCTACACCAAGCAACTGGTCGTTTATTTCTTCAAGGGAAATTGATTTTCCATGAAGGTGTTCTGCTAATTCAACGGCCCTGCTGAGGGTGCGGTTTGCAATTAGTATTTCATCTAAGTTGTTATTTAGAAGATACGTGGCAGCTAACTCTGCCATCTCCCCTGCACCGATTAACATGGCCCTTTTTCCATGAAGGTCTCCGAAGATCTTTCTTGCAAGCTCTACTGCAGCAAAGCTGATGGATACGGCAGACTCGGATATCCCTGTCTCTGTCCGTATTTTTTTTGCAAGGTAGAAACACCGGTGCACGAGCCTATTGAGCATTACTGATGGCGCCCTGTGTTTTACCGCATCCCTGTATGCCTCTTTTACCTGGCCTAATATCTGGGGCTCTCCGACTATCATTGAATCAAGGCTTGAGCTTACCCTGAATATATGCCGTATGGCTTCACTGCCCGTCTTAATATACATTGCTGACAGCAGTTTATCCCTTTGAACGCCGCTGTGTTTTGACAGGAAATCTATAACAGATTCTTGGGCATCTTTTTCATTATCAGTGGTGAAAATAATTTCTATCCGGTTGCATGTGGAAAGGACTATTGACTCTTTAATACCCCTGATGCCCATGATGGCCTCTATTGCAACCGCAAGATTATCAGCACTGAAGTTCAGCAGCTCCCTCAATTCAACAGGAGCGGTGTTATGATTCATGCCTATATCAACTATCTTTATCATGGCAATTTCTGTCCCCTAATGCTTTCAAAGCTGTGGTATCCCTCCATGAGAAAATTAACGCCCACAAAGGTGAATATGAGGACAAGAAAGCAACCTATGGACATAATTGCAGAACGTCTGCCCCGCCATCCTACGGCCATCCTCTGATGCAAAAGGGCTGCGTAACAGAGCCATGTTATAAGTGACCATACCTCTTTCGGGTCCCAAAGCCAGTAAGATCCGTGACTTCCCTGTGCAAGGATGGAACCGGTAATCATGCCTATGGTCAGCAGGAAAAAGCCGTAGGTTATTGCATGATAATTCAGTGAGTCAAGGATATTAAGGGATGGAAGTCTGGCGAAAAATGGGCCTGGTCTCTTTGATTTTATCTGGCGTTCCTGGATTAGATACATGATGCCGGCCATACATGCAACGGCAAAGATGGCATCTCCAAGGAAGGCTGTGACTACATGTACTGGGAACCAGAATCCCTTGAACATGGGAACAACTTTCACGGCTGATATGGGGATTGTTGAGGAAATTATCATTAAAAAGGCAGTGAAGGGAACAATAAATGAGCCAAGAACAGTAATCTTGAATTTAATATGAAATGTTATATATGCAGCGATGATAGCCCAGGCATAGAATGAGAGGGATGCCTTAATATTTAAGGCAGGTATTGCGCCTAATTTGTAATAGCAAAGGACCAGGTATAAGGAGTGAATAAGAAATCCTCCAAAGAGGACCCTTTGTGACCATAGGCCAAGCCACTTATTTCGTTTTATAATGAAAAACAAGAAACCGGCAGTGGCCGTAATGTATAAAAAGAGCGTAAGCTTGAAAAGGATGATATCCATATCAGTTTCCTTTATATATTAGTAACCATTAACAGGTTCAGTCCGCCATAAGAACGGCGGATAAATCCGCCACAAGAAGGGCGGATAAAGGTTCATAGGTTCAACGTTCAGGCCTGCCCTGGCCTCCGGCTCGTAGAGCCTACGCCTCGGAGAGCGCGACTTTCATGCATTTTAGCTAAGTAATCATTAAATCTTCAGAATGTGTTGTTTTCCCCTGCCTTCTAAAGCCAGGTCTGGGCCAGGGGTTAAGGGCAAAGACGGCATTGAAGACCCGAAGTTCTCGATAAAAATGTTTATTTTCCAAAAAATTGCCTATTTGGGTTCTTGAATTAGGTCTGCCACAGTAACTTGTTCTACCTTTCTCTTCCTTCTCGAACAATATCCACTATTTCTTGCGTCGTGATACTCGCTTTAATTGATGGGACATCTAAAGGTGAAGAAGCGATCTTTTCGGGAACCAAAGCGAAAGTTCGCCCGTCTTTCCTTCGAATTAGCACCTTTCCGGTATTTTCAGCCTGTTCAAGAACTATAGATAACTTTTGTCGTGCTTCTGAATATGTATAAACTTGCATTTTTAGACCTCCATGGTTTCAACGTTGAGATTTTGAGCAGCTATTTTTAGCTTTCGATCCAACGTCAATAGTGGTGCTTTATGTCTAACAGCACAATCCAAGAAATAGGCATCGTATGCGTACATGTTGGCTTGTTTGGATATTTTTAAGGCATTAACAAAGTCTGTTTTGATATACCGAAGAGGGATGCCATCGAAGATTGCAAGACCTTTCCAGGCTTCATCAAGTGTTAATCTGTTCTGTTTAAACATCGCTGAGAAGGCATTGCCAATTTCCCATGGAATAGAGCCAGGTCCAATGAGTGTATTCCCAGTAGTAGATTCAACAATCCTATTACGTTCAGGTTCGCCAACAATAACGGCAATCAATGCAGATGTATCAATTACAACATCCATGTATACCTCCGAAATATGTATTTCTGACAATTGTACAACAGTGAATTTATTTGTCAAGTGTGAAGATGTACCAAAAGGGCTATTCTACAAATGGCATGTGTATTTTATTCAGCTATGATTTTAACTCTATAATGTCACTTACCATTTTAGATGTCATTTCGAAAAGCGAAGAGACGAGAAATCTTATTATAAACAAATAGTTAAAGATTTCTTCCGGAGCCTGCCCTGAGCGTAATCACTAAAATTTCTCGTTTTGCTCGGAATGACATAAGCGAAGGGGTCGAAATGACAGGTGTCGTTGTAGGGTTAAAAGCATAGTCATTTTTTTCAATCTTTTGAGTTCAATCCCTTTGGGCCGGAATTTTTACTTTTATATGTGACTATGTGCTTTTGCCCCTGTGAATTTCCAATGATTTATTTTTGATTTTTCAATATTCTGTCTTATTGTTTCTTCGTGACTTCGTGTCTTTGTGGCAAAAAACTAAAATTAGCCACTAAGGCTCAAAGACACGAAGAAAAACGCAATACAATAAGAAATAAAAAATAAATTTTTAACCTTTGTGCCTTGGTGTCTTTGTGGCAAAAACTTTCATCTTTTCAAGAACATCATCAATTGGAAATTCATCACCAAGCGTTAATGTCAGAGCTTCTTTAAGTCCTTGTCGGTCTTTTTTTCTGATAAGTTCTGAAAGATCGGCGTTTGCCAGATTTTCAAATATTTCCTTATTCTGCGTCTGTGGTTTGTTTAGGGCGAGGATTTTTTTTCTAATGAGACCCATTATATCTACTAATACGCCATATTCTTCACCAAAACGTGACTCAAGCTCTTTTCTTATCCTTTTTGCAAGGGCAGGGCTTTTACCGCCTGTGGATATTGCTATGTGCAGGTCGCCCCTTTTGACTACGGACGACACAATGAAGCTGCAGTCATCAGGCTGGTCAACGGCGTTTATCAAAACACGCTGCTTTTTTGCCATAAGGGAAACCTCCCTGTTTATAAAGGGGTCATCTGTTGCAGCAATAGCCATAAATGCGTCTTTCATTTGCGCAGGTATTTCATTATATTCTACCCTTTTTATCTTCCCCTCAGTCACAAGGTTATTTAAATATTGGGTAAGATGATGGGCGTTGATATATATCCGGCAGCCATAGATAAGGAGATTTTTTACCTTACGCTCGGCTACTTCTCCACCACCGACAATTATTATTTTCTGGTCTTTTATATCGAGAAATACAGGGTAATAGGACATAGTCAATTATCATTAAAGCGGTTTACGGCTCACAGTTAGCAGTTCACGGTCTAAGATTATAGAAACTCATAATATAGTCAACTACCACCACCAGAGGTGGTGGCTTGATGTTTTGTACCTGGAAGGTATGTTGTTAATATGTAAAGACACAATTGCAGAAGTTCCAAGAGATCAAGCTACAGCTAATTTCTTTTCGTTTTGAATAATAATCTTGGGGTCCTTATTTTTTGATGGAACTGGTAATTTTTGTTCTTTTAGTAATTCAATATGCTCTTTCATGCCCCATTTTGCTTTAAATAAGCAGTCTTCCACTGAGTGGCCGATTCCTGTGAAACCTTCCAAATCGGGCGAATAAAATCCGAAATAATCCGGTTCCCAGGTAGCTTCAATAACTAATGAATATTGTAATTCAATCATTTTATTATGCCTCTAAAATTATTTGATTCCCGCTGCCTTTAAAATGCTGTGGTAAGTGCCTGTTGGAACCTCTTTTGATCCATGGTAATCAACTCTAATCAAATTGTGGCAGCCATACTTTCCATAATACCTTATGGAGCCCTTTTTTTTAACAATTTTAAATTTATTTTTTTCTAATAATTTCACAAGATCACTAAATTTCATAAACACCTGCTCATTAAACCGTCAACCGTTAACCGTTAACTGATTTACACATACCTGTCTGCTGTTTCGTTTATAAATCTGTCAATCTCATTTGGGCCTCTGTCAGATAGTTCCCTTAAAAATTTCTTGATTTTATGATATGTTATATCATCATGATAGAGGTCGTCGGTAGACGAGTATAACCCGCCTCGCCTGCCCAGCCTGTAAATAATCCTGTCGGATTCAGATAGCTCCTGGTATTTTTTTATAACCTCTAACATGGCTTCTTTGTCATCCGGCAGTTTCCCGGATATCTCTTCCAGCAGGTTCATTATATGATCACTGGTAATAATGCTGGTTATTTTATTATCAAGGTTTTCAATGAAGAGCTTTATTTCCTCTACAACCTGATCGTCTGTAAGCATTTTAAAGGAGCCATCAAGGATTTTTTGATGGAGGGGAGTGCGGGCAGGCACCCTGAGGCTTCGCAGTCTTATATAGTGAGGATTGATATTATTTAGAACCCTGGCGGTTTCTACGGCGTGTCCCTTCCACATGGCCTGCCCGCCGAGGCCGGGCATAATATATTCAGACAGTGACATGCCGGATTCTATAACCTTTCGGCCGGCGTCTATGTGCTGGTCCGCTGTAACACCCTTTTTTATGAACTTTAAGAGGGGGTCGTAGCCGCTTTCCAGGCCGATGTGAACCCGGTCAAGGCCTGCCTCTTTTATCTCTTTCATCTCTGGCAGGGATTTCTTGCTTACTGTCCTTGATCTTGAGTAGGTGGTTACCCTTTTTAAATCCGGAAACTGTTCCTTCAAGAATCTCAGGACCGCAGAAATATCCCCTGTCTTCATTATAAGGTTATCGGCGTCCTGGAGAAAACAGGCCTTAGTGTCGTAATAGAGCCATAGGGCTACACTCTGGTAGCTGTAACTGTAGTTATTATGGCCGTTTATGATATAGTTAATAACAGTTTCTGTTATGGCGCCGCGCTCGCCCATCTTAAATGAAAGGGCCTTTATGTCGTCGGAGCAGTCTTTGGCTGCTTGGATATCCTTCTTAATTTCTTCTACATCTCGAAAGGAGAATTTATCGTTTTTATAAACAGGGCAGAAGAGACACTGGTTCCAGGGGCAGTTACGAGTTACCCTTAAAAGGAGACTTTTTGCCTCATTAGGGGGCCTTATGGGGCCTTGTTCAAAATTTAATTGCATTTTTATATCTTTTTATATTTTTTAATATCTGTTTTTTATAAGAATTATCTTGTAATAATACAGCCACAAAGACCCTAACCCGGGCAAGCCGGTTGGAGCGTAGCGGAAATCCAGATTCATCGGGGAACCAAAATTTATTTTTCACAAAGTCACAAAGGAAAAATCGTAATAGTTCACCGCTGAGTTCGCAGAGAACGCAGAGATAAGAGCTTTATAAAAA
>CAYSWP010000089.1:0-6185 GCA_964434795.1 uncultured Desulfobacteraceae bacterium
AATGTGGGTTTTGCCACATCATTGCCAAGTACCATGTTCCAGGTTTGTGGATCGATCGGTTTTAACGTACAAAACGCTTACAAAATGACTTAAGATGATAAGAATACAACCTTTGAATCCCGCTTTAAGCGGGAAACCTTTGAACCGTGAACGGTTAAAAATATTTCAGACAGGATTACCCCGCTTTCCACGGGGCAGGCATGGATTGACTTGATTTTATCGAGAATGTCAACAATGCATGGCATTGTTGACTAATAGGACAGCAATGTTATAACTTAAAAAAATGATAAGGATAGGTGTCCACACCTCCATTGCCGGAGGAATTGAGCTCTCCTTAAAGAGGGCAAATGAACTTGGCTGTAATACGGTACAGATATTTTCTCACAATCCAAGAAGATGGGCTATCACACCCATACCCAAAGAAAATCTCAATATATTCAGGAAATTGAGAAGCAATCTTTCCATCTCACCTGTTTTCATTCATGCATCTTATCTCATTAACCTTGCCGCAAAAGACATGAACACATTAAAACGCTCCGAGGAGTTGCTCGCAGTTGAACTCTTTCGAGCAGACGAGATAGGAGCGGACTATGTCGTCCTCCATACGGGAAGCGCCTCAAAGGACAAGAGTAAAATCGCAAGAAAAAGGGCGATAGATTCACTTAATCGTGTCATGAGTATTGGGAGATGGAGTGCAGGCCTTTTACTCGAAAACACTGCAGGAGAAAGAGGCGATATCTCATCAAACATAGAAGATATTGCCGAAATTCTGGCCGGTGTAAAAAGTAATGGAATTTCAGGGATATGTTTTGATACTTGCCATGCATTCTCAGCCGGCTATGATCTGCGCAGACATGAGACCATTGATTCTCTTTTAGATAAAATAGAAAGGTATATAGGTTTTGATAAGGTGAGACTCATTCATCTTAATGACTCTAAGAGAGATTTAGGTGCTCGTGTTGACAGGCATGAACATATTGGAAAAGGGAAGATTGGCATTAAGGGATTTCAAATATTTTTCGGAAGAGAAGAGATCAGGTCTATTCCCCTGATACTTGAAACTCCAAAAAAGTCCCTGGAAGATGATAAACAAAATCTTGCCGTGGCAAGAAAAATCCTCAACGGCATCTCCAAAGATTCACAAAAAGTTAAGTAAAATAGCTGAAAGGAATTTTTGAAAATTTTCCCAAAAGAACTACCGGTTTAATAGGCATAAAAAGCAGGGGTAGTTTTATGGGTCTTTGATGGGCCGTGGGAGGATCGAACTCCCGACCAACGGATTAAAAGTCCGCTGCTCTACCAAGCTGAGCTAACGGCCCATTGAATAAGGTGCATTGATTTACTAACACTTTTGTCAGGGACTGTCAAAGAAAATAATAAGTTTCTGTCTACAAAATCAATTTGCATCTATTTCAAATATATCGTTTTTTATTAGTTCTAATTCCTCTGAATTTGGAAGATATGGATAGTTCCATTGTTTTTCCCCTGGCATGCAGTTCCCAAAGGGTCTGTTACAGGCAACCTCGCCTTTATCATCAATGCATCCACCAGTCATAAATGGTATTCCAAGGTTAATTATATTCAGCAGGTCCTCATTTGGCAACCCAAAATCTATAATATGCCCCTCGCTATCGAAAAACATATCAGATGCTGCCATGGATTTTTCTTCTAACAAGTATCGGGCAAGCTGGATTCTAAGATAAGAAGACCATGAAGGCTGTTTTCTGCCGGAAAGTCCGGAACCTGGCTCTGCAAAAAAAGAAAATAGATGGTTTACAGCCCCTAAATTCCATAATTTTTCCATAATGGAAACCATCTGTTTTTCCGTTTCGCCCATACCTACCATTAGGTGAATTCCTACATTTCTTTTTCCAAATACTTCAATACTATCCCTTGCCGTTCGCCAGTACTTATCCCAGGAGTGAGGGCCGGACACTCCCCTACCCCGGTACAGATCAAAAAGTTCAGGTGTGGCCAGATCAATTGCCACACCAATCATATCCGCTCCTTTTTCTTTTAACGTTCTAAGGTCTCCAATTTTTAAGATGGTAGGGCTAATAAGTATAGAGATCGGAATGTTAGTCTCCTCTTTCAGACGTTCAGTCATAATGAATGTATCTCGCTTGCATCTTCCATTTGTAATCATGGAAATGCATGTGCGTTTTACATAATCAGGTGCATCATTGATCGCCTTAATTATAGCATCCATTGGAAACAAAGGCCACTGCACCATAATGAATGTTTTTTTACTATATGAGCCGGTTCTTTTTTTTGCCAGACCACAATAGGCGCAATTAGCCATACAGCCTTTCGTGTAATGAACAAGAAGGTTTGCACATCTGTTTTTTGCACCTCTATAAAAGCGACCTTTTATCAGGCCAAGTGATATAGCAGTAGCCGTGCTAATCCTCACAAAATCCGGGCTTTGTTTTTCGTTATTGTCAGACATTTCTTTATATAGATAAAGTTTGACTACTCACGTAGTCAGGCTGAAGGGGTTTAGACTGAAGTCTGAAGGGGTCCAAAAAGCACGATTAATTCATTTCGGTGGAAATAGAGCAGGTTCTCGCACCAAAAATGGCTGCAAAATGAGCCGTATTCCCGTTTTTTACTAATCCCGCTTTCAGCGGGACCTTCAGCCTAACCACCTGAGTAGTTACGATAAAGCGTTTTCCTTGGCCTTTAAAATTGCCTCTGTTAAAGCACCGACGTCAACGCCGTGAATCATATCCTCTCGCCATACCTCTTTGAGATGTTCCTCAATCTTTTCTCCTTTTGATGATGTCCATTTCAGCGCTGACTCCAAAAGATTTATATCCTTTGTAGTAGAAAAAAAGTCTCCTGTAACAATTATACGTTCAATTGTGCTGCCTGCCATCGAGAGATATATCTCTAATAACCCGCCAGGGGTTTTGAGTTCCCCTAAGCACATTTTTGATCTTGGATGCTTGTGGGAAAAAATCCAGTCAGGGTTGCTGTATCTTTTATCAATAAAATCATTTATTATCTTTTCCTCCCACCCGTCAGGTTTATCCCTTTCAAAAGAGGCGCTAAATTTCTGCTGAAAGGAGTTTTCAATGGACTCCACTACAGTCTCTATATCTATATCCCGACCTAATTGCTCCTTGATAGTAGTAATCCTCTGGCTAAAGCAGCTGTAACCTTTATCGTACAACTTTAAGGGGGGCTGATTCATAATGTCCATCATCAAAGGTATGTCAAAGTCAACTAACAGGCTTGCATGGAATAATATTGCTTTTTCTGTTTCTAATGAGGCAGAAAGACCTGCCAGTTTTTTACCGTCTATTTCTATGTCGTTTTTTGGCCTGAAACCTGCTTCTACCCCTAAGTCTTGCAATGCCTGAATTAATGCAACGCTCATAGACTCAAAGATACCTTGTATACCTTTTTTCAGTCCGGGATCATCAATGCTAATGCCAAGACCAAGGGCGACCACATTCGGGCCCATTATTACTGTTCCACCGCCCGTGCTCCTTCGGTTAAACTCAACACCCCTTTCCCTGCATCTGTCAAGCTTGAGTGCAGCCTCTATATCCTGGTATTTACCAACAATGGCTGAGGGCTTGAATTTGTACAGGTGAAGAATAGGTGGTGATCCATTCTGGGATATGGAGAGCGGCAAGGTATCATCAATAGATAACCCAACATTAGTTGAAACAGTGCCTTTAATATCCTTGAATAGTCTCCAGGTTCCCATCAATCCTTGGCCTTTTCTTCCTCAGTCCGTTTTATTTCCTGGTCAACAAAGTCCTTTACTGCATCCCCATGTATGAGATTTTTAAGCTCGTTTTCCAGATCGCTTGGGTCAATGACGAGTATCCACCCTTTCTGGTACGGATCTTCATTGATTAGGCTCGTATCATCCTCTAAATCCTCGTTTATCTCTACAATCTCCCCTGAGACAGGTGCGCACAGCTTCCCTATCCATTTTCTTGACTGAATCTTGCCGCAAACCTCACCCTGCTCGACTTCATCTTCCTCTTCAGGAAGGTCTACAAATACTATATCACCTGCCTCTTCTTGAAACATGTCATTCATTCCTATGGTAACCTTACCATCCTCTATTCTGGCCCAACTGTGTTCTTCATGATAATAAAGCTCATCTGGAAAATCATAACCTTTTATATCAGCCATTTTAACCTCCTTTAAAATTATTTATTTAAAACAAGTCGCCTAATTGGTGTCTGAATGAAAACCCCAAAATATAGTTTTCAAGTTTTGGCCTTAAATCTTCAAGGCTTTGAAATTGCGTTATTTTTTAATCCAAAATCCGCAATCCCTGCCCGACGGACGGCAGGCGGGCAAAATCTAAAATTGTGCCTGAACCGGCTTTTCGTTCAGGCACTAATTATACTCGATCCATGAAACGGGAATCATAAATCAATGCGCTTATTTAAACCTTTCCCGTATTGATTCGGCATGGAGGGGGAGGCCTTCCGCCTCTGCTAATGTAATTACCGCATCTTTCAATGAAGAAAGACCCTCCTTACTTAGATATTGAAAGGTCGGTTTTTTTATAAAATCGTCTACAGATAGGCCTGAAAACATTCGGGCTGTCTGAGCTGTAGGCAGCACATGATTTGTGCCGGATGCATAATCCCCTGCAGATATAGGCGAATATGGTCCTAAAAATATTGAACCTGCGTTTCTTATTTTCCTTAAGGTAACAAAAGGGTCTACTGTAATGATCTCCAGGTGCTCCGGGGCATAATCGTTTACAAAATCAACTGCCTGCTCTATATTCCTTGCTATTAATATTGAAGAATGCCTTTTAAGGGATGAAAGGAGGATATCCTTTTTAGGGAGCCGGTCAATTGAATTGTTTACAATATCCGAGACCTCAAAGGCAAGTTTTTCAGATGTTGTTATAAATAAAACCGCAGAATCCGGGTCATGCTCCGCCTGGGACAATAAATCAACTGTAATTAGATTCGCATCACCTGTATGATCCGCAATTATAACCCCTTCACTTGGCCCGGCAGGCGAATCTATACCAACCTCTCCAAATACCAGGGTTTTTGCCGCTGTAACATATTTATTTCCCGGCCCCACTATCTTATCCACCCTTGAAATGCTGTCAGTGCCATAGGCCATTGCTGCAATTGCCCACGGGCCTCCAACTTTAAAAATCCGAACAGGCCCAGCTATATCTGCAGCGGCAAGGGTAGACGGATTTATAGTCATATCTTCATTAGGCGGAGTACAAACAATTATTTCCTTAACACCGGCTACCTTGGCAGGCAAAATTGTCATCAAGACTGAGCTTGGGTAAACGGCCCTTCCACCTGGTATATATGCCCCAACTCTTTCTATAGACGTGGTCATCCGTCCAGCCAGGATACCATCGGCAATATCAATCATCCACATATCCCTCTGGAGCTGGGCCTTGTGAAACTTTGTTATATTTTTAGCGGCAAACCTCAGGGCATCAACTATCTTTGGGTCCAGATTTTTGTATGCATCCTCTATTTCGCCTTTGCTTACCTCTAAATCCCCTAACGTCATATCCGGTTTATACTTTTCCTTATAGTAATCAAAAAAAACCTTTTCGCCTTTGTCTCTGACACTGTATACAATTTCCCTGACCTTCTCATAGATAGACGTAATGTCTACCCTTGATCTTTTCATTATGGCCTCATATTGCTCCGGCCTTAGATTTTCAATTCGCTCGGGTTGTAACATAATTTTATATTTCCCTGTGTACTTATTATCCAAAATTTCCGTTTAAAGATGAGGATTTTCCCCCATTCCCAGAACGATAAAGTAATACTTTATATGCTAAATAGTTTTATATTTCAACGTGAAAAAATTTCTTTATTGCAAATATATTTAGAAATTATAATATTATAACTATGCCCCGGCTCTTCACTTCAGGGTTACATGTAAAAAAATAATGAGTGACTACTCACATAGTCAGTCTGAAGGGGTTCAGGCTGAAGGCTGAAGTGGTTCAAAAAGCACGGCTGAAGAACTGTAGTGGAAAAAGAGCAGATTCTCGCGCCAAACATGGTTTCCCCGTAAACGGGATCTTCGACAGAAGGAGCTGCATTCCCGTTTTTCCTAATCACGCCTTTGGCTGGACCTTCAGTCTAACCACCTGAGTAATTACAAAATAATCAACAGTGAAAATGAATAATGATTGATAACAAAATTATAAAGGATAT
>CAYSWP010000090.1:0-5935 GCA_964434795.1 uncultured Desulfobacteraceae bacterium
TTAAAGTTTAGCTGATATGAAAAGGATGCATTAATATTAAGAAAATCCAGCACTATATTCTCTGGAAATGGAGGAAATGGGTTTGCCAGACTTATAGCCTTAAGGGCATGTTCATCAAGAATTTTATATTTAGAAGGCTGGATTACATTACATTCAATAAGATTTCCATTATTATCAAGTCTCAAGGCTATCAGGAGATCTCCTTGCATATTCCTGTTTTTGGCTGATAATGGGTAAACCCAATGATAAAATATCCTCTCCTTTATAACACCTGCATATGGTGCATAGATTTCATCGTCGGTGTCTAAAGATATTGTCGCCTCTTTGACCTGTGTTTGTGGTTTTCCTTTAATTTGTTTATTATCAGGCAAACTATTTTTTTTATTTTCCGCCGGCTCTTCAGAAGAAGGCATTATTAAATCTACCTTATAGTTCCTGAGCTTACCGCTGAACAGATTATCCGGCAAAACTCCCTGAATGCAAATAAAAGCAATGATATGGATTACA
Organism: uncultured Desulfobacteraceae bacterium; assembly: GCA_964434795.1. Taxonomy (GTDB): domain Bacteria; phylum Desulfobacterota; class DSM-4660; order Desulfatiglandales; family B25-G16; genus M55B121. The sequence goes on from CAYSWP010000090.1 coordinate 508, forward strand.
ACTGATAAAAGAAATGTTAGAGGGATGATATGCCTTCTCTCTATCCCTGATTGATAGCTATTTATTTTTATAGACTCCACCTGGTCCATTAACCCATAACTCTTCCTTTTTTTTAAACCACCAATCGCTGCTGTCGGTATTGATTATCTCATCCGCCATATTTTTAGCAAAGTCAGTTATAAGCCTTTTAATAGCATACTTTAACCATTCAGCGGCTGATTTGTTGCCCAAATCCTGCTGCCTTTTTAACTCTAATATGAAATCCAGTTGATCAGCGTCCTGAGATAATTGTGCTTCAAGTGTTTTCATTGAGTTAAATTCATTTATAAAGGATACAATCTCATTGCCAAAGGGAAGTTTTTCAGCAAAATCACTAATAGCCCTATCCTCATCCACAGTAACATACCTTTTATTTACATAGTTATGATCACCTGTTTTGGCCTCATGAAAATCATGGAAAAGGGTCATTAATACAACCTTCTGAATGTCTGACTCTTTGTGATTTTTTGCCAGTACATACGCAATAACTGTAGCCCTAAAAGAATGTTCAGCAACTGACTCACTGCCTGTCCCTAAAAATTGATATCCAGTCCTTGGTGTTTTTTTTAACATTCCAATTTCAAAGAGAAAATTCACCATTTCTTTCATAAAATCAACATAACCTCGCGTCCTATACCTGAGCTGACACAGCATGGACTCTAAAATTAAAACAATTTTTTCAGCTCTATATCCCCCCATGTTGCCATTGCATTGCCGACAATTACTACACCACCTCTTATTTCTTTATAATCTTTAATTAATTCAATTTCCTTATTGAGACTCGAAATACCTGTTATTCTATTTCCAAGCGCTGTAGCCGCAGCATCTGCAATTGATGAAGACTCTGCTACAATGCACACTGCGTCGGCATTACCAAGAGAGAGGGAGTGTCCTATAGTAGATGAGGATGTACAGATACCTGCGGGCATTTGTTCTGCATGCATGACAATGCCTAATTTTTTGCTGAATTTGGATTTGCCCGCAAATATAGACACTGTAACCGGATTTTTTGTTCTTAGAAATATATCCCCACCATTTTCAACAATAACCTCTTCTGAATATTTGAGAAGCTCTTTACCGACAAATTCAGCCACTGCTCCGGCTACTGCTGCCATGGGTCCTATCCCGAATTTCTTTGTAGAGGATATCATTTGTTTAACTATAATGGGTGCAAAGAAATCCTTTGGGTATGGGAGGAGTGTTGAAAAAAAATCCGGATTATCCTTTATATAATCCTCCAATTGCCGCCTATAATTATATACAATATCCCTGGCTTTTTTAACAAGATCATAGGAAGCGCTGATCATGAGATCGGTCTCCTTGACCAAAACCCTGAATGAGATCAAATTTCCGGCATTTACTCCCCTTCTGTACTCATGCTCCTTAATTCTAAATTTTGCCGTTTTAGCCTGTGTGCTCATTAATGAATTATTATTCAACGCTAACCAGGAACTATCTCCGTGCCTACCCCCTCGTCTGTAAATATCTCCAACAATAAGGCATGCTCCTTCGTTCCATTAATTATATGGGCCTTTTCCACCCCACTTTCAAGGGCCTCGATGCAACACTGAAGCTTAGGTATCATTCCCCCTGTTATATCACCACCGGTTATCATTTCCCTAACATCCTTTACTGTAAGACTTGCGACAAGATCACCATTCCCGTCAATTACACCCTCAACATCGGTTAAAAGAATAAGTTTCCTGGCCTTTAAAGATGATGCAATGTGACCGGCAACAAGATCTGCATTTATATTATATGTTTCATTTTTTTTTCCAACGCCGACTGGCGCTATAACAGGTATGAACTGACTATCCATGAGGCTTTTTAATACACGGTTGTTCACTGAAACAACCTCTCCTACCATTCCAATATCTATTATCTCAGGCGGGTTATCCGCACTGTCAGCCTTTTTATGTGCATTTGATACAAGCTTTAATTTTCTCGCAGTTATAAGCTGTCCATCCTTTCCGGATAAACCTACTGCCTGACCGCCGTGCTGATTTATAGTCGCTACAATCTCCTTGTTAACCTTGCCGGCGAGAACCATTTCAACAATATCCATCGTATTCTCATCAGTAACCCTGTGGCCGTCAATGAAATTTGATTTAATTGCCATTTTGTTAAGGTACTCTCCGATTTGAGGTCCGCCCCCATGGACAACTACAGGGTTTAGGCCGACATATTTCATTAGAATAATATCCAGGGCAAAGTCTCTCTTAAGATTGGAATCAACCATTGCATGGCCGCCATACTTAATAACCATAATCTCGTTGTTAAATTCCCTTATATAAGGGAGCGCTTCAATAAGTATCCTTGCCCTGTCCAATCCTTTATTCATTTAAAAATACCTTTTAAAGAGAATTCCTATAAAATATATCTACTAAGGTTTGTATCCTCAAGTATCCCGCTAAGCTTCTCTTTAACATTATCCTCATCAATGGTTATATGTTTGCCTTTCATTTCCGATGCGTCAAAAGATATCTCATCTAAGAGATTCTCCATTACAGTATGCAACCGTCGTGCGCCTATATTTTCCATAGTGTTATTTGCCTCATAGGCCATTTTTGCTATCTGGGCTAAGGCTGCATCTGTGAACTCCAACGATACACCTTCTGTATCCAATAAGGCAATGTACTGGACTATCAGCGCATTTTGCGGTTCTGTTAGTATCAAAACAAAATCCTCCTCTGTAAGGGAATCAAGCTCTACCCTTATTGGAAATCGTCCCTGTAACTCAGGTAAAAGATCCGATGGTTTGCTGCCGTGAAAGGCACCAGAGGCTATAAATAGAATATGATCGCTCTTTACCATGCCATACTTTGTAAGAACCGTTGATCCCTCTACTATGGGGAGAAGATCCCTTTGAACCCCTTCCCGTGAAACATCCGGCCCGGAAGTAGAATCACCTCCTACTATTTTATCTAATTCATCTAAAAAGATTATTCCATTCTGTTCGGTTCTTCGAATAGCCTCTTCAACAACCTTGTCAAAGTCAATAAGTTTTTGGGCCTCTTGCTCTGCAATTATATCAGCTGCATCCTTGAGCTTAACCTTTCTTTTTTTGGTCTTTGATGGAATTATCTGTCCAAAAATCTCCTTTACGTTTACATCTATTTCCTCCAGGCCGGCGCCTGAAAATATCTCTACAAAAGGAAAAGGCTTATCATTAACCTCTAATTCAACGTATCTTGAATCAAGTTTACCTTTTCTTAAAAGTCTCCTAAGCTTCTCCCTTGTGGAATTTTTGTCAACAGACCCATTCTTTACTACCTCAAGCATTCCCTCTCTCTTATCCTCATGGTTTTCTTGGATTTCCTTTTTTGGTTTTGGGAGAAGTATATCCAGCAGTCTCTCTTCCGTCAGCTCAATTGCCTTAATTCGAACCTTTTCCTGTGCCTCTTTCTTGGCCATATTCACGGCCAGTTCAGTCAAATCCCTTATCATGCTCTCCACATCTCTTCCTACATATCCAACCTCTGTAAACTTCGAGGCCTCAATCTTTAGAAATGGTGAATTTGCCAATCTGGCAAGACGTCTGGCAATCTCCGTTTTACCAACGCCTGTAGGGCCTATCATAATAATATTCTTAGGGGTTATCTCGTCTCTCAACTCCTTAGGCACCTGCTGCCTGCGCCATCTACTCCTAAGGGCCACGGCTACAGACCGCTTTGCGTTATCCTGGCCTACTATATACTTATCTAACTCTGAAACAATTTCTTTTGGAGTTAAAACCCCATGCTCATTTTCAACTGTATTATTCTTTGTCATCGGATCTCCATGTTAAAATAAAATTTCCCAAACGATACATCAAACTTAATTTTCCACATCCGGCAAGGTTTTTATGCAAAATTCTTCATTGGTATATATGCATATTGATGCTGCAATTTTCATTGCTTCCATGGCGATATCTTTTGCATCTAACTCTGAATGAGCTATAAGGGCCCTGGCAGCAGCTAAGGCATAAGGACCACCTGAGCCGATAGCAGCGATATCCTCATCCGGTTCAATTACATCACCATTACCTGATAATATAAAGGTGTGTTCATTATCCATAGCAATAAGCAGGGCCTCCAGCCTTCGAAGTATCCTGTCCGTTCTCCAGTCTTTTGCCAGTTCTACTGCAGATCTCGGCAAGTTTCCATTGTATTTCTCAAGCTTTCCCTCTAATTTTTCAAACAGAGAAAATGCATCTGCTGTTGCCCCAGCAAACCCAACCAACACCTGATCGTTATACATAAATCGGAGTTTTTTGGCCTTTTGCTTCATAATTGTATCTTCCATTGTAACCTGTCCGTCTGCTGCCATTACTCCCTGATCTCCCTTTCTTATAGACAGTACTGTCGTCCCTCTAATCATTTGATTCGACTCCTCTTTTATTTATCAAATATTATTTTATGACAAGCCCTTAATAACTTCAATCAGCTCCTTGGATGAGATTTATCATATACCTCCATTAGCCTATCTATACTTACATGGGTATATTTTTGCGTAGTGGAAAGACTTACATGGCCTAAAAATTCCTGAATTGATCTCAAATCCGCACCGCCGTCTAACAGGTGTGTTGCGAATGTATGACGTATGGAATGGGGGCTGATATCCGTCATTATACCGCTTTCCCTTGAGTGTTTCTTGATTATTCTATTTATGCTCCTTGAGGAAATTCTTTCCCCTCGATAATTAAGAAAGAGAGGACCGTTTCTTGCACTATAACCTTTCTTTTTTCGTATTTTCTCTGTATTTTTCAGGTAATCCCTAATAACGGCAACGGCCTTCTTCCCAACCGGTATAATCCTTTCTTTCCTGCCCTTGCCTAAGACCTTCACCAGGCGAGATTCAAGATCTAATTTTTCTATATCTAAGAATACAAGCTCACTTACCCTTATTCCAGATGAATACAACAACTCTATAACAGCCAAATCCCTAAGGCCTAATCCTTTTTCTATATCAGGCTGGTTTAAAAGTGCAAAAATTTCATCAACAGAGAGGTAAACAGGGATATGTTTCTCTAATTTAGGGGTACTTATTTCAGCTGCTGGGTTTTTAAGGGAAAATCCTCTCAACTCTAAATATCTGAAAAATGATTTAAGGGTAGAAAGTTTTCTTGCAATTGTAGTACGGCTGCATTTATAAAATAGTCCTCCTATATACTCTCTGATTATCATGTAGTCTACAATACCAATCTCAGGTTCACCACCGTTCATGCCTCTTTTGCCGGCAATAAAATCAGAAAACTGTCTTAGGTCGCTTTCATAGTTCCTTATTGTATGAGGAGAATATCCCTTTTCCGATTTTATGTATTCAATAAAAGACGCTATGAATTTCTTCATTTTTTTAAGCGCTTAGATGTTTAAATATTATTAAAACGGTTTGTGACTACTCACGTAGT
>CAYSWP010000091.1:0-5926 GCA_964434795.1 uncultured Desulfobacteraceae bacterium
AACGCAGAGATAAGAGCTTTATAAAAATATTTCGTAGCCGTTCAAAGCAATAGTTGAAAAACTTGGCCCAAAATTGAATGCATTCATCAACAGTACAAAAGCATGAAGGCCAAATTTCCAATTTCTATTTTCTAATTTCAGCGTTCCGTGAACGCTTACAATATTTCTAAAAAATAATAATTAAAACTCTGCGCCCTCAGCGTGCTCTGCGGTAGGCTGAACTGGTAGCTAAATTCTATATGATCTATATTAGATTGTGCTTAATTTTTTTATCAATTTATCCTTTTCGTTTAATTCCGGTTCCTCTATTACTGCTTCAAGAAGTTTGTTTAATATTCGGCCGATTTCAGGACTAGGATTTAAACTGAGCTCGTCCATTACATCATTTCCATTAATTTTTAAATCAGAGATATTAAGGGGTGGGGATTTCTTCCTCAAGGCATCTATCCGTTCCTCAAAATCATTAAGCCCTTTTTCAGGGACCTTTCCCCAGCCATGGGCCAGATCATCTGCCCTTCTCAGACTGATAAGTCTGCCAATGTTGTTTATCCCTACCTTTTTTACTAATCTTCTTATGGCCCTGTCACTCAAATCTTTTTTGTAATCAAACATGTGGTTTAAAACAAGACCTGTTACAATATTGATCCATTCATTACTGAATCTCATCCTCATCATAATGTCCCTTGCAAGTTCAGCACTGGACGATGGATGATTAAAAAATCTCCATCTACCGTCTATCTTCTCCCTCACCCTTGGTTTTGCTATGTCATGGAACAAAGCAGAGAGTCTTAAAATAGGATCTCTCTCAATAAAATCAACGGTCTCCATAATGTGACGGTAAATAGTATATTTATGATAATTATTTTGCCGTTTTCCGTACCCTTCAAGCAACTCAGGCATAATTCTTGTTAAAAGCCCTGTTTTTCTTAATAGATTAAATCCGACAGACGGTTTCTCAGCGGTCAGAATCTTTAAAAATTCGTCTCTTATCCTTTCTATGGAGACCTTATCTATGGCACCTTTCATTGAACTGATACCATTTAATGTATCGAGATCAATTGTATATCCAAGCTCCAAAGAGAATCTAACAGCCCTCATCATTCTCAAGGGGTCTTCCTGAAATCTCTCTAAGGCGCTCCCAACTGCCCTGATTGCTTTTTTTCTTATATCTTGCCGGCCGTAAAAGGGGTCTATAATAATATTGTCTGCAATATTATAGGCCATGGCATTAAGTGTAAAGTCCCTGTGAGATAGATCTTCCTCAATGTTCATTGCGAAACTCTCTTTCCCACGAAAAGTAGTTACCTCAAAATGACTCCCTTTAGATACCAGTGTAACGGTTCCGTGCTTTAGGTTAAAGCTTGTCATGTAATGAAATAATTTTCTTATTCTGTCCGGCGATGCATTTGTAGCAATATCCCAGTCCTTTACATCAAAACTAAGTAAAGAATCCCTAACCGCTCCCCCTACTATAAAAGCCCTATACCCATTTTTTATAAGCCTGTCAGATATCTCGATGACAATATTTGGTATATTTGTGTTATTTATAGTTGCCTGCATCCTTGTTTATTGTTTTTCCCCTTCATCATTTCTATTAATATGCAGAAGGCGCCGGCAGTAACTGCAGAATCCGCCACATTAAATGTATGCCAGTGGTAATTTTTTAATACAAAATCCAAAAAATCAATCACATAGCCAAGTCTTGCCCTGTCTGCAAGATTTCCCAGCGCCCCGCCAAGGATAAGGGACAAGCCTAATGCCATCCATCCCTGATTTTCTTTTAAGGTAAAGAAAAAGAAAAAGACTGCTGCTACAGCAATTATTGTTACCGACAGCAAAAGATAATAGAAAAGCATAGAGCTGATTTGGCTAAACATACCAAAGGCCATTCCCTTGTTTTTAACCAGGACTATATTGAAAAAACCGGGAATTACCGTCAGGGTTTGATGGGGCCCCAGACTTGCTATTACTATAAGTTTAGAAATCTGGTCAAGAATGAGAACTGTTAAGGCAATTCCCAGAAACAAGATATGGTTTTTTTTCAATTTATTAAATCCCTTGAATCTAATTCCCTAATGACCTCTACACATCGTTTACACAGAGAGGGATGATCCTTATCCTGACCTATCGTTGGATCGTGCATCCAGCATCTTTCACATTTAGAAAAGGTTGAAGGTGAAACTTTTATTATCAAACCTGGGTAATCCTGACTTTCATAACCACTATCAAAGGTTCCTTTATCTGCAAATTTAAGGGCCGATACAATACATATGGATCGAAGCTCTTCTCTGTAATCCTTTAGTTTCTCCGTCATATCATCAGGGAGGGTCACAAGCACCTCTGCATCAAGGGAGTGTCCTATGATTTTATCTTTTCTTGCCAATTCCAATGCCTTTGTGATTTCCTTTCGGACATTTATCAGTAGCTCCCATTGTTTCATTAAAATGCTGTCTTTAAACTCCTTTTTCGAAGGTAAAAATAGTTCTCCATGGACGCTAATTTCTTTTTCCTTGCGTGCAATATGTTCCCACACCTCTTCTGCGGTGAACGGTATAACAGGCGCCACTAATCTTACAAGGCCATCTAAAATTTTATTTATTACTGTCTGCGCAGACCTCCTCCCCCTTGAGTCAAATGTAGATGTATAAAGTCTGTCCTTTAATACATCAAGATAAAAAGAGGACAGGTCAAGGGTTGCAAAGTTATATACAGCCTGATATGTGGAATGGAACTCAAATTTTTTATAGGCCCCGGTTACTGTTTCGGTTAATTCTTGAAGCTTGTGGAGCGCCCATCTGTCAATTTCAAACAAATTTTCATAGGGGACACTGTGCTTTGATGGGTCAAAGTCATAAAGACTGCCAAGCAAATATCTGAAGGTGTTTCTTAATCTCCTGTATGCCTCTGTCAGTCGGTCTAAGATTTCTTGCGACAGCCTTATGTCTCCCTTGTAGTCCTCTGACGCCACCCATAGCCGCAAAATTTCGGCTCCATGTTTGTTTATAATCTCCTCCGGGGCAATAACATTGCCAAGAGATTTTGACATCTTCTTTCCCTTGCCGTCTACGACAAAACCATGTGTTAGAACAGATTTAAAGGGGGCCTGATCTCTTGTGCCGACGGAACATAGGAGGGAACTGTGGAACCATCCCCTGTGCTGGTCGCTGCCTTCCAGGTACATGTCGGCAGGATATTTAAGGTAATCCCTTTGCTCAAGTACAGCGGCGAAACTTACACCTGAATCAAACCACACATCTAAAATATCCGTCTCCTTCTTGAATTTATTTCCATGACATACAGGACAGGTTGTCCCCTCAGGCAAAAGCTCTTTAGCAGGCAAGTCGAACCACACATCAGCGCCGTGTTTTTCAACAAGATTGGCTACATGATCTACCGTATCCTGGTTTAAAAAAGTCTCACCGCACTCTTCGCAATAAAAGATAGTTATTGGAACTCCCCATAAACGCTGCCTTGAGATACACCAATCAGGCCTGTTGGAAACTAATCCATATATTCTTTCCTCCCCCCACTTCGGCACCCAGTTTACTCCCCTGATTGCCTTTAGGGCCTTTTCCCGCAAGCCTGTCTTGTCCATAGAGATGAACCACTGTGCTGTTGCCCTGAAAATGACTGGTTTTTTACATCTCCAGCAGTGTGGATATGAATGGGTAAGGGGTTCTTCCTTGATTAAGGCCCCTACATCTCTCAACTTTTGTATAACCTTTATGTTGGCCTCAAAAACATTTTGCCCGGCAAAGAATTCCACATCTTCAGTAAATTCACCTTTATCATTAACAGGGGAATATATATCCAGATTATATTTTAATCCGCTTTCGTAGTCTTCCTGGCCATGTCCAGGCGCAGTGTGAACGCATCCGGTTCCAACATCCAGGGTTACATAATCTGCAAGTATGATAATTGATTCCCTATCATAAAGGGGGTGTCTAACCTTTAGGCCCTCTAATTCTCTGGCGCTAATCTGTGTGAGAATATCATATTTTTCAATTCCTGCAGTATCAATAAAGGTTTCCAGCAGACCTTCGGCCAATATCAGCACGCCATATTCCGGTGTGTCAACAGCCACGTACGTAAAATCAGGGTGAAGTGCAACGGCTAAATTAGCAGGTATAGTCCATGGCGTTGTAGTCCATATGGCTATAAATACACCCTTTCCAGCAAGGGCAGGATAGGTCTCGGAAAGATCAGAGATGAATGGAAATCTGACAAATATAGATGGAGATGTGTCGTCCTCATATTCAACCTCTGCCTCGGCCAAGGCCGTGCCGCAGGAATTACACCAGTAGACAGGCTTCTTGCTTTTAAGCAAACTGCCGTTAAGGGCAAATTTTCCGAATTCCCTTACTATTGTGGCCTCATATTTGTACTTCATTGTCAGATATGGATTGTCCCATTCTCCAAAAATACCAAGCCTTTTAAATTCCTCCCTTTGAATATCTATAAAGCGGTTTGCAAACTCGCGGCATTTCTTTCTAACCTCAGACTGAGTCATTTGACGCTTCTTGTCCCCAAGGTCATGATCCACCTGCCATTCTATAGGTAGTCCGTGGCAATCCCACCCAGGCACATATGGAACATCATATCCCTCCATCTGCTTTGATTTAATAATAATATCTTTTAATACCTTATTAAAGGCAGTTCCCATATGTATATTGCCATTAGCATAGGGAGGTCCGTCGTGCAGTATATAAGAAGGTCTCCCCTTGGAAATCTCCCTTATTTTTGAATAAATATCATCGTCCTCCCATTTTCTTAATAATTCCGGCTCCCTCTTAACCAGATTTGCCTTCATAGGGAAATCAGTCCTGGGAAGATTAAGCGTTTTTTTATAATCCATGATATATCTCTCTAAACGTTAAGTGAAAAAATCTTTAATGCGATAAAGTTACCAGCTTTCAAAATAATTTAAAATATCAAAAGCAAGCTTTCAAGTCAATATCAATATTTTGTTGACTTGCGGCATAAAAAGGGTATTCTGTCTTGCCATACAGCAATGCCACATGATTGCTTTATCTTATGCGGTTGAGAACTTTTGTTTACAGTTGAACGTAGTGAACTACTTTACATATAGATAAGAAAAGTTGTTTTAACATGGAGAAAAAAATGAAAATCGATGACCTTACTATTTCAAAATCTATTATTGAATCGTACTCTAAAAAACTCCTTGCATCCCTCGAGGTTGATGTGGCCCTTGTCGGCGCCGGCCCATCAAATCTGATTGCCGGTTATTACCTTGCCAAGGCAGGGCTGAAATCAATTATATTTGAATCAAAGCTTGCCCCTGGTGGAGGTATGTGGGGTGGAGCCATGATGTTTAACGAAGGCGTTATACAGTCTGATGCACTGCCCATTATCAATGAAATGGGAATAGGGTATAATGACAAGGGGGGCGGATACTACACGATAGACACTATCGAGGCAACGTCAACCATAATTTCCAAATGCGTCCAGCAAGGGACAATTATCTTTAATCTCATTAAGGTTACAGACGTTCTTTTTGATGAGAAAGACGGGGAAAAAAAGGTGTCGGGGTTAGTATTAAACTGGTCACCTACGGAACACTTAGGCCTTTTCGTGGATCCATTAAGCATAAAGGCATCTTATGTGGTAGACGGAACTGGGCACCCAGCAGATATATGCTCTGTTATCACAAAAAAAATTGACGCCAAGCTTGACACAAAAACCGGCGGGGTTGTTGGAGAAATGTCTCTATGGGCTGATGAGGGGGAGCAATTTACAGTATCAAATACAAAGATGGTCTTCCCGGGACTTTATGTTGTTGGAATGGCCGCTAATAATGTTTTTGGGGGCCCCCGAATGGGACCGATATTTGGCGGAATGCTTATGTCAGGCAAAAAAGTTGCTGAATTAATATCCTCTGAATTTAAAAATGCCCAGGGCGATTAAC
>CAYSWP010000092.1:0-5918 GCA_964434795.1 uncultured Desulfobacteraceae bacterium
TTTTTCCTCACATTAAATGAAGAAAGGTTTATCAATGGATTTTGCAATTGTTATTACATATTTTTTGATTCTTATTTTTATAGGAAGCAGGTCTTTTAGGGTAGTAAAAAATGTGAACAGCTTCTTTGTCGCTGACAGGGGAGGCAACCTGTTTCTTATAGCAGGGTCCCTTTTTGCAACGGTTATTGGGGGGTCTTCCACTGTTGGTATGGCCGGGCTTGGGTATAAAAACGGTTTAGTTGGAGCATGGTGGCTTCTTGTAGGGGCCATAGGGCTTTTTGTGTTAGGTATATTTTTAGCGGAAAAGGTCAGGGGATATTCTCTTTATACATTACCGGAAATACTTGAAAAGCATTATGGACGTGAGGCAAAATTTATTGCCTCAGGCCTGATAGTTATAGCATGGATGGGAATTATCGCCGGCCAGATAGTGGCAGCAGGAAAGATATTAGGGATACTCCTGAATATTTCCCCAGCCCTTTTAATGACAATAATTGCCTTAGTTTTTACCGCATACACATTGCTTGGAGGGCAACATTCAGTTGTACGGACAGATTCAATACAGGGGCTTATCATTATCGCCGCAATTCTCGTATCTGTTCCCCTATGCTTAAACAAGGTAGGAGGGGTATCCTCCATGCAAGAAGCCCTTGGAACAGGCTATTTCTCGTTTCCTGTTAGCGAGCATTTTACATGGAAGGCCCTGATTACTTACATATTTTTAGTCGGCTCAACCTATGTGGTTGGACCAGACATCTACTCAAGGCTATTTTGCGCCCAAAACGAAAAGACTGCTAAAAGAGCCGCTATTATAACTTCCCTGACATTAGTTCCATTTTCATTCATTATAGTTATTATTGGAATGTCGGCACGGGTATTATTTCCCCAGATCAATCCTGAGACCGCCTTTCCAACAATGATAAATCACATTTTTCCTACAGGTTTAAATGGTATTGTTATTGCTGCACTTCTTTCCGCCATGATGTCCTCTGCAGATACGTGCCTTTTGACTACCAGCACGATTATTTCAGTAGATATAATAAAGCCCATTTTCAAACCAGATATGACGGAGAAAAAATTGCTCATGCTCTCCAGATTTTTTATTGCCCTTATTGGTATTATTTCACTAATCCTTGCGCTTAAGGTAAAAGGAATTATCTCATCTCTCCTTCTTGGCTACACGGTTTATACATCAGGACTTGTCTTCCCAGTCCTCCTCGGTTTTTACAAAGACAGGTTAAGGCTCAATAAAGAAGGGGCAATATTGGCTATGGTGGCTGGAGGCGGGTTAGCGCTGTCTGGAAAACTGATGGGCCTGAGTGACTTTGGACTTTATGGATTTTTTCTGTCAGGATTCCTGCTGATTGTTGGAAGTAGATTAATGGCAGTTGTACGAAAATAGAAAGGGGTTACGATATGTCTTAGGATTAATCCAAAGGAAATAGATATCCCTGCATTGCCTGTTTGTCGTTCTCCTGGATGTCGCTAATTTTTATCTCAGGATTTGAATTTCCCTTAAAAAAATATCTTTGAAATAAATTATTAAAAGATGTCCATGACCCTTCCTGACGGTCGTCCTTCATGAGTCTGCCAAGCCCGCTAATCTTTGCGTCCATATCATCTATGAGGTGAAGGGCAAAGGCCTCTAAAAACTTTGGCCTTTTAGGAGATCCAAAGTCAAATTCACCGTGATGGCTTAATATAAGGTGTTTGAGACGAATAGACAGTTCGTCCGGGAAGTCTTTAAGGGATTTTACTTTTTCCTCCACCATTATAGTGCCTAAAACAATATGCCCTAAAAGCCTTCCCTCATCTGTATACTCTATGTTTAAGTCAAAAGAGAGTTCCTTTGTTTTCCCTATATCATGAAGTATAGCCCCGGATAACAAAAGATCACCATCTAATTCGGGATAATGCTCGGCTATTGATACAGCTAATTTGGATACGGACAATGTATGTTCAAGCAACCCCCCAATATAACTGTGATGAAAATATTTGGCTGCCGGTGCCTTTTTGAATTGTGTTAAAAAATGATGATCCGTCAAAAAAGATTCAACGAGCGCCCTGAGATGTCTGTTCATTATTCGTTTGGACAGTTTTTTCAGTTCAGAGATCATCTGTCCTATGTCTTTTGTCGTAGATTCCTGAAAAATGCTTGGATCAAAAGTGCCTTTGTCTTTCTTTAAGCCGTATATTCTTATTTGAATTTTATTCTTATAACTGTTTGCCAGTCCAGTTATATTAACTATATCTCCTTCTTTAAAATGAGATGAAATCTCATCTGCATTGTCCCAGACCTTGCCATCGACTGATCCTGTTCTATCAGTTAGGGTAATTGTAAGAAATGAATTTCCCTGTCTTGTTTTGGAAATCGTCTTACCTTTAACTAAGTAATTCCCTTTAACTTCTTCATTTTCCTGGATTTCCTTAATCCACAAATGCTGATTTTTGTTGTTTGTTTCACTTGTATTCATATATGATCAACGGCCTCTCTTCAATGAGGGGTTATAAAGTCTATTAACACTTTAACATTTTTATACAAACCTAATGTGCATAAGGTAACACTACCGTTCAATTTTTGGATTCAATTCCTCTCTCAGCCAGTCTGCAAAAAGATTTATTCCTATCACTAATTGAAAAAGGGCAGCCGCTGGAAACAGGACAAGCCACCACATACCGGCATACATATAGTTTTTCCCAATGGCTATCATCATTCCTAAGGATGGCTCTGTAAGGGGAACACCTACGCCAAGAAAACTCAAAGTTGCCTCAAGCATGATAGCTACTGCTAAATCTACGGCAAGAATTACAAAAATAGGAGGGATTGCATTAGGGAAAAGATGTTTTAAAAGAATTCTCAGGTCACTTGCCCCTGTAGCCTTTGCCGCTGTAATATAGGCCTCTTCTTTTACCTCAAGTACACTCCCCCGCATGGTTCGGGCATACTTAACCCAGTCTGCAATACAGATGGCAATAATTACTATTAAAACACCTCTCTGCTTAAAAAGTCCTAACATGAGGATTGCAATCAGTGTGGTTGAAAAGGAGAAAAATATATCTGCTAAACGCATTGATACCGAGTCAAGGATCCCCCCATAGTAACCGGCAAACAATCCCATGAATACGCCAAAAATTCCGGCAATTATTACTACTCCGAAGCCTACGATCAGTGAAGTCCTGAATCCGTAGAGTATAGTGCTTAGGACACACCTGCCCTGGTCATCCGTCCCAAGGGGAAACTGGGCGGACCCACCTTCCATCCACACAGGAGGCGTCAGAAAATGCTCAAGGCTTACCTTTTCAAGGTCATAGGGGTTCTGAGGCGCAATCATAGGTGCGAAGATGGCAGATAAGACAGATACCACTATCAATAAACTGCCAATAATGGCAGATGGATCGTGAAAATAGTCATGGATGATTTTGGACTTGAAGAATCTCTCAGTCATATCTAATCTTCGGGTTTAAGATTGCATATAGAATATCTACAAGGATGTTAATACTTAGAATTACAAGAGCTGCCAGCATAATGTATGTGACTATAACAGGCTGGTCCTGTTCATAGATAGATGTAAGTAAAAGATTTCCCGATCCTGGCCACTGGAAGATAAGTTCTGTCACAAAAGAAAAGGCGATAAGCTCCCCAAACTGCAGTCCTGTCATGGTCACCACAGGTATAAGAACATTTCTAAGGGCATGTTTGAATATAACCTTCAAGGGAGACAGTCCCTTTGACCATGCAGTCTTTATATAGTCTTCAGTTAAAACTTCCCGCATGCCTGCCCTGGTTAATCTCAAAAGCACGGCGAGCTGATACATTCCCAGGGTAAAGGCAGGCAAAATTAAATGGGTTACCCCACTTAATGTCAAAAAACCGGTGCGCCAAAAACCTATAGTCACGGTTTCTCCCCTGCCAAAGGGGGGAAGAATCTTGAGGTATACCCCAAACACCATGATAAGTAAAATTCCCGTGAGAAAGGTAGGCATAGATATATTAACAAGGGAGCCTGCCATGATAAATCTATTTCTCAACGCATAGGGTTTTAAAGAAACTAATACACCAAGTCCTACACCTAAAACAAACGCAATAACTATTGCAGACATTGCAAGTTCTACAGTAGCAGGAAGCCGCTCCAGGATAAGAGGTAAAGCCGGAACCTTATTGACAAAGGAATTTCCAAAGTTACCTTTAAGGGCATTAGTAATAAAACGAACGTACTGAATATAAAACGGTTTATCCAGGCCAAAGACCCTCCGCACCTCTTCTATCTCCTGAAAGGTGGCGAATTGCCCTGCCATTGATATTGCAGGATCTCCGGAAAAGCGGAATATTATGTAGCAGATAAGGGATACTGCCAGTAGAACAATCACGCCCTGAATGAGTCTTTTTATGATGTATGTGGTCATAGGTTATGAAAGGTGGGGTCAGGTTTAAACCTCACCCCACCCAAGTCTTTCAATAATTTCTATTTGGATATTTCCTTAAAAACTACCCATCGGTCAGGTCTTGGCTGAAATTTGATTCCTTTACCCTTTTGAATAGCATATATATCCTGCTGGTAATGCAGCGGTATGCATGCAATGTTTTCTGCTGTTGCAAGCTTATTTATATACTGAAGAACCTTTTTTCGAGCCTCTTGATCTACCATACTGGCAGTTGCCTCTAAAACTATATCTAAATCAGGGTTTGAAAAATGAGCGCCATTTAATGACCCAAACCCTTTTTCCTTATCTCTGGTATGGATAAGTTTGAAATAGGTGCGTCCCATATCAAAGGTGCCGTCGAACCACCCTATAAGGTAAAAATCCAGTTTTCCTTCAAAAACCTCTGGAAAAAAGATTGCCTTTGGTTTTACATCCAGCTTTGCCTTAATGCCCACCTTGGCCAGGTATCTAACAACAGCCTCGGCGATTTTTTCATCCTGTACGTATCTGTCATTAGGCCCTGTAAGGGTAATCTCAAAACCGTTCTCGCAGCCGGCCTCCTTTAAAAGTTTTTTTGACATTTCAGGATTGTATGGAAGGCGCTTTATCCCTTCATTGTAACCAATAGTCGGAGGGTCTGGAATCTGGGCAGCCGGGGAGGCATGACCTCTCATGATTTTTTCTATAATCTCATCCTCATTGATTGCCATATACATGGCCTTTCTAACACGAATATCATTCCAGGGGCTTTCCGGTTTATTGCCGAGCGCGAGAAAAATAGACCTTCTTGCAGGTTTATTTATTACCTGGAGCTTTGGGTTTTTGGCAAGTTTGTCATATAATTCAACAGGAACTCCGGAGACCAGCTCAACCTGACCTGAAACAAGGGCGGCATACCTTGTAGATGCCTCTTTAATAGGTTTCAGCTCTACGTTTTTAATAGGCGGGGCTCCTTCCCAATACTCCTCATTGGCAACCATTTTTACATACGAGCCCTTTACCCATTCCACAAACTTATATGCTCCAGTACCAATAGGCACTTGTTGCACCTCTCCAACGGTCCTTGACTCGGTAGATTCCTTATCCATCATATAGACCTGGTGCATATTGTTGGCGAACCATGGAATAGGGTTCTTAGTCTTTATTGACACAGTATAGTCGTTTATTAACTCAATAGAGGCAATGGTTTTGCCTGTATTGATGAATTCCGACACCTTGGGGTCTGACAGTCTCTCAAAGGAAAACTTCACGTCTTCAGCGTTAAAGGGATTTCCGTTGTGAAATTTAACACCCTTTCTAAGATAGAATATCCAGGTCAAGAGATCGGGATGCTCATATCTCAGGGCCAGGGCCGGTGCAAGGATTCCATCAGAGCCCTTTCTCTGCATGAGACCATCAAAAAAATTTGCCATTACCGAAAGATTTGAATCCGCATCAGAACCATGGGGATTCATCATCCTTGGCGGAGAGTCTACAGCCACTACTATAGATGATGC
>CAYSWP010000093.1:0-2737 GCA_964434795.1 uncultured Desulfobacteraceae bacterium
CCTATTTGCCTATGAAACTGAATAATTATATATTAAGGAGATGAAAAATTATGCGTTTTGATAAATTTACGCTTAAAGCACAGGATGCCCTACAGAATTCTCAGGAGTTAGCATCCAAAAAGGGTCATCAGCAGATAGATCCTGAACATTTATTATATGCTATTCTGGAACAGAAAGACGGAATAATTCCCTCTATGCTCGTAAAGATAGGTGTAAACGAGGGTAATATACTTTCTGAATTGAACGAAAAACTTGATAAAATACCTAAGGTCAGTGGCGCTGGGCATGGAGATGCCTATATTTCGTCTCGATCAAAAGAGTTGCTTAACCAGGCAGTAAAAGAGGCTACTCAAATGAAGGATGAATATGTCAGCATAGAACATATTCTCCTTGCAATAGTCGAAGAAAGAGAAGGAGACGCAGCAAAAATTCTATCATCACAGGGCATGACAAGAGATAATATATTAAAATCCCTGATTGATATTAGGGGTGGCCAGAGGGTGGTAGATGCAAACCCGGAGGATAAATACCAGGCCATTGAACGCTTCAGTAAAGACCTTACACGTATTGCAAAAGAGGACAAGCTTGACCCGGTAATAGGGCGAGATGATGAAATCAGAAGGGTGATTCAGGTTCTTTCAAGGAGGACAAAAAATAATCCGGTTTTAATAGGCGAACCTGGAGTTGGAAAAACTGCCATTGCTGAGGGCCTTGCTCAACGAATTGTCCATGAGGATGTACCTGAAACCTTGAAAGATAAAAGAGTTGTATCTCTTGATATGGGATCGTTAATAGCAGGGGCCAAATACAGGGGAGAATTTGAAGACAGACTCAAGGCCTTTTTAAAGGAGATTACAGAGGCGGAAGGCTCGATCATCCTGTTTATTGACGAGCTGCATACAGTGGTAGGTGCTGGAGCTGCGGAAGGTTCAATAGATGCGTCTAACATGCTAAAACCGGCCCTTGCACGGGGAGAGTTAAAATGTGTAGGTGCAACAACGATAAAGGAATATAGAAAATATATAGAAAAAGATGCTGCCTTAGAGAGACGTTTCCAACCCATTGTTGTCGGTGAGCCTACGGTGGAAGATACAATATCCATACTAAGAGGCATAAAAGACAAATATGAGGTACACCATGGCGTAAGGATTAAAGACTCTGCCCTTGTATCTGCTGCAGTTCTTTCCAACCGATATATTACAGATCGTTATCTGCCTGACAAGGCCATAGATTTAGTTGATGAGGCAACAAGCAGGCTCAGGATAGAGATAGACAGCCTGCCCTCAGAGATAGATAATTTCAGACGAAGAATAATCCAGCTTGAGATAGAAAGGGAGGCCCTTAAAAAAGAAACGGATAATTCCTCTAAGCAACGTCTCATTAAAATTGGTGAGGAACTGAAAGATTTAAAGGGCCAGTTGGATGAGATGACAAGGCACTGGGAAAAAGAAAAAGAAATCATCAAAAATATAAGGGCAATAAAAGAGCAAATAGACACCGCTAAATCAGAGGCCCAGATCGCAGAGAGACAGGGAGACCTGGCAAAGGCGGCAGAGTTAAGATATAGCAGTATTTTAGGGCTCGAAAAAAAGCTGATAGAGGAAAAGGACAGACTAAATGAATTTCAATCCAACAGAAAGATGCTCAAAGAGGAGGTGGACAGCGAAGATATTGCCATGGTAGTCTCCGAATGGACCGGCATACCAATAGAAAGGATGATGGAAGGTGAGCGAGAGAAGCTGCTGAAGATGGAAGATAGGATTGAAGAAAGGGTAATAGGTCAGAAAAATGCAGTAATAGCAGTGGCCAATGCTGTTCGGAGGGCCAGATCAGGACTTCAGGAACCAAATCGCCCTATCGGCTCGTTCATATTTTTAGGACCGACCGGTGTAGGCAAGACAGAGCTGGCAAAGGCACTTACGGAGTTCATGTTTGATGATGAACAATACATGATTAGGATAGATATGTCCGAATACATGGAAAAACATTCCGTAGCAAGAATGATAGGCGCACCTCCCGGCTATGTAGGATATGATGAGGGAGGTTATTTAACTGAATCAGTAAGAACTCACCCTTACTCGGTGATTCTTCTGGACGAAATTGAAAAGGCCCATCCTGATATATTCAATGTACTTCTTCAAATACTGGATGATGGAAGAATGACTGACGGCAAGGGCAGAACCGTTGATTTTAAAAACACCTTGCTTATTATGACATCTAATATTGGAAGTCAGATAATCAAAGAATTTTCCGGTAAGAATAAAGAAGAAATGGAAAATCGTATTATGGATATGCTGAGGGAAACCTTTAAACCGGAATTTTTAAACAGGATTGACGAGACAATAATATTTAACTCACTTGATAAGGCAGAGATAAAAAAAATTGTTGATATACAAATAAATAAGTTAATAAAAAGACTCCGGGACCGCAAGATACAACTTAAATTAACGGAGCCGGCAAAGGAGTTTTTATCGAATGTCGGATTTGATCCTGTTTATGGAGCAAGGCCGCTAAAAAGAGCAATACAGCACTATATCGAAGACGAGCTGGCATTGAAGATTATAAGCAGCGATATAACGGATGGAGATGATGTTACGGTTGAAATTGATAATGGAAAGGTTGTATTTAGTTGATTTTTCTAACAGTAAAAACCCGTCATCTTCTCTCGCAAAGCCGCTAAGTTCGCAAAGGGAAAGATGATCAAAAAATGGTTATAAACAATCTTTGCGCCTTTGCG
>CAYSWP010000093.1:2837-5884 GCA_964434795.1 uncultured Desulfobacteraceae bacterium
CGCAAAGGGAAAGATGATCAAAAAATGGTTATAAACAATCTTTGCGCCTTTGCGACTTTGCGCCTTTGCGAGAAAATTTGTATTTGGTTCCGGTTTGTCCGGGTTAGGGTAATAGAATTATGGTAAATGCAGGAGTTTATAATATCAAATACTTAAAATCCGTTTCCATGACTGCTTTAATTATTCTTTTTGTATTTGCGATTTCCCCACCAAAGGTCCTGGGTGGTCAGAGATTTCCCAGGGAGAATGCTATTGTAAAGGCAGCCAGGAAGGTAAGCCCCGCCGTTGTCAATATCAGCACAAGCAAAATCGTAGAAGGAGGAATAAACCCTTTTTTCTCGCGGGAAAACGATGATTTTTTCAACAATTTTTTCAAGGATTTTTTTGAACCGAGAAGACAGTATGTAAAAAACAGCCTTGGATCAGGTGTCATCATAGATGGAACCCACAAATATATATTGACAAATCACCATGTCATTGTAAAGGCCTCTAAGATATCTATTATATTGGATAATGAAAAGGAATATGATGCCAGGGTAGTAGGCACAGACCCGGAATCGGATCTGGCTGTACTGAAAATTGAAACGGATTCCGACATACCGGCAGTTACCATGGGCAGGTCGGATGATTTAATGATAGGCGAAACAGTAATCGCCATAGGTAACCCATTCGGGCTTTCCCATACGGTAACGACAGGTGTAATAAGCGCTGTGAATAGATCAGTGAGAGCAGAGAAAAGCATTTATCATAATTTCATACAGATAGATGCCTCCATTAACCCTGGCAACAGCGGGGGGCCTCTTCTGAATATAAACGGGGAACTTATAGGCATCAATACTGCTATCTATTCCGGGGCGGAAGGGATAGGTTTCGCCATACCTATTGACAGGGCAAAAAGGATTGTAAGTGACCTTATAAACTACGGTCATGTCCACACGGCGTGGCTTGGCATCAAAGTCCAGGATTTAACTGAAAGACTGGCAAAATATTTTCGCATGCCCAATCAGAACTCCGGCGCCCTGATTTCAGAGATTATTTCAGATTCCCCTGCGTACCATAATGACATTAAAAGGGGAGACATTATTACGGAGTTTAACAAGCATAAAATAATATCCAGCCGAGACTATTATGAAGAATTATCCCAGCACACGGCCGGTGAAACCCTTAATCTAATTTTTCTTAGGGATGGAAAAAAAAGAAAAGCAGATATAAAGGCTACTTCTTTTCCATCCAATCTTGCCCTTGGTTTTGCATTTGAACGATTCGGGTTCAAGGTGGAAGAATTAAACAGACGTCTATCTTTAAAATACAGGCTGAGGGATGGTGAGGGCCTGGTAATCGTAGACGTTAAAAAGGACTCCCAGGCATACAGCATAGGCATAGAGCCCGGTGATCTGGTAGTGGGGATAAATGAGCTTAAATTGAAAAACAAAAAAGATTTCAGGAAAGCAGTAATCAGGTACAGGCTAAAAGAGAGTGTAACAGTCCTTATTCAAAGGGGACGGACTGTTTATTCAGTTCCCTTTAAGATGTAAAGCTTGACATCCTTAATGACAAACCAAAAGTAGGATACTTTTACCCACCTGCCTCGGCCCAAAAAGAAAAAAACTGGTTTCAGGCAATCGGTTTTTCAGGGTTCTTTCAAACATAAATGTTAATTTACCGTGTAGATTAACAACTTGTCAAGTGGAAAAACCGTTTTGTGTTTGAACTTTAACTTGACAGGCATATATTTAGTAGGTATATGTAGTATTACAATTAATATAACTATGGAGGTTACATTTATGTCTACCCAAAAAATTGCGATCACTGTTCCACCGCCTTTCCTTAAGCGAGTAGACCAATGGGCCAAGAAAACAGGTAAATCAAGAAGCCGTTTTATCGTTGAAGAGCTGGATAACAGGTTAAAGATGCTTGAGGATGACGAGATCACAAGTATATATAATAAAGTTTGCGCAGATAGAGAGTCTTCAGATTACGACCATGATCTTTCCAACGAAATGCTTGTCATGAGTTCAGTGAACGAAGAGGAGGAAAAATGGTAATATGTCAGGGTGATGTTTTTTGGGCTGGTCTTTCCCCATCCTCGGGCTCTCAGCCGGCATTTAAAAGGCCTGTGGTAATAGTTCAAAGAGATTCCATTAATCGAAGTGAATTTCGCACTGTTGTGGTTGTGCCACTTACAAAGCAGACAAAACATGCTATCCTTCCGGGCAATGTCCTTCTCCAGAAAGGCGAGGCAAACCTCCCAAAGGCAAGCCTCGCAAGGGGAACTCACATCATGGTGGTTAATAAAGATAGGCTGTCTGAGAAAATCGGCGCCCTCTCCCAAAAAAGAACAAACGAAATCATCGACAATGTTATACGGGTTCTGGGAGGGCCGTCTAACCAAGTTATCAACTCATATGAAAGATATTGATGAAGATATACCTTGATAATTGTTGTATTAATAGACCGTTGGATGATAAAAGCGTAACTTCTCAATAAGTCCGGGTAGTTTTAGAAAAAAACCCCCTCAATCCCCCTTTTCAAAGGGGGAAGTTATAGGAATACCCTGCCTTATTGAGAAGTTACCAATTTTGGAGTTAAGGCGTTGATTTTCCTGTATTATCTCCAACATGTATTATGCTCTGTTGTTATCAAGAAAAAATCAGGATGATTCGATGCCATGTTAAGGTTTTTCATTAATATCAATATGTTAGGGGGAAAAACCACATTGAAGTATTACTGGTACTTGCGCTAAATGGATAGCCCCTTAATTTTAAAATCCCTAATACTTTGCAATCTGTTTTAAATTTTCATGTTTTCCCGTCTTTCAGCGCCTTTGTATTGACACTCAAAGGAGATTGTCCTAAATTAAAAGGCATAGAACATTCTTAACATATAATAGCTATCAAAAAAACATCAACATTATTTTGGAGTTCTAACAGGATATGAGCATTTTTAAGGAAAAAATTTACTATCCTTATGTGCTGGATCATAAACCAGGTTTCTTTATAGGCTGGTTATTGTACAAATTATTTAGAAGGGTAAGTATTGACGAAAGC
>CAYSWP010000094.1:0-5881 GCA_964434795.1 uncultured Desulfobacteraceae bacterium
GTTTTCCCCTGCCTTCTAAAGCCAGGTCTGGGCCAGGGGTTAGGGAAAAGACTGAGCAAAGTACTATGATCCAGGTTTGTGGGTATGTGGAAGCGATCGGTTTTCACGTACAAAACGCTTACAAAATGGCTTAAGGTGATAAGAATACAACCTTTGAACCCCTGAACCGTGAACGGTTACAAAAATCGTTTAGTCAGCTCAAGACATGAAAGGCCAAATTTAATGGATGTATATGTAGCGAGACAGCCTATCTTCAGAAGAAATAAGAGGCTTTATGCATATGAGCTCCTTTTCAGAGATAACCTCACCAATATTTTTCCCGGTATAGATGGAAATCTTGCCACCTCAAGACTCCTTTTTAACAGCTTCCTGTCCATCGGCATAGAAAATATTACTGGAAAAAGAAAGGCATTTATTAATTTTACCGAAGATATGCTGGTTAAAAGGGTGCCCCTGATGTTTTCCAAGGACAAGATAGTCGTGGAAATACTGGAGGATGTTGAGCCGGAGCCAGAGGTGATAAATGCCTGTCGTGAGATCGCCCAGAAGGGATATGTGCTGGCCATGGATGATTTTTATTACAAATCAGAGTTAAAACCGTTAATTGTCCTGTCCAATTTAATAAAAATAGATTTCAGAGCAACATCTTCTCAAGAAATCGAAGAATATGTTAAAAAATTATCAGAATATGATGTCAAACTTTTGGCTGAAAAGGTAGAGACCTATGAGGAATTTGAAGAGGCCCTTGAAATGGGATTCCATTATTTCCAGGGATATTTTTTCAGCAAGCCTGAGATAATAAAGGGAAGAGACATTTCAGCCTCAGAATTGAATATCCTGAATATTATGGCAGAGGCAAACAAGGAGGAGCTTGATTTTAAAAAACTTGAAGGGTTAATTGGCAGAGATGTGGGTTTATCTTATAAGTTGTTCAGGTATATAAACTCAGCATATTTCAAGAGGGCAAGCGAAATTTCATCTATTAAACAGGCCATTACATTGTTGGGGGAGAAAAGGATTAGACGCTTTCTTTCTATTGTTGCAATGGCAAATTTATCCCAAGGAAAACCTGATGAATTGCTCCGCAGATCAATTATTAGGGCCAGATTATGTGAAATGATCGGAGAGATAGCTAATTCTCGGGCTTCTTCCTCAGAGCTTTTTGTGGTTGGGCTTTTTTCATTAATCGATGCCATCATGGATGATTCCATGGAAAATATAATGAAAAAATTGCCCCTGTCAAAAGAGATAAAAGATGCTTTTTTGCATAACACTGGGGAATTGAAAGACTATCTAAATCTTGCTATATGTTACGAAACAGGCGATTGGAAGGGAATACCAGAAGCAACGGCAAAACTGGGCATAAATGATGAGGAACTTCCCAAATGTTATATGGATTCCCTTAATTGGGCAGATAGCCTTGTTTAATCTATCTGCAGCTAATTAGTACCTGGACGAAAGACCTGCTCAATTACATTTAACGGTTGACTTAAGATAACCGGTTGGGTCTGCAAGATGATCGGGCTTTGCATTGCTGAATACATTTCCTCCAATATAATCATGTGGCTCATTCGGACTTTCATTGTATAATTCAAAGTGAAGCATGCTTTGGTTGTTATTTTTCTTAAGTCTTTGAATATACATGGGGGATTCATTGGTAATCTTGTCCAGGTTTAAAACCGATCCAACCTGAGCAATAGTCTGGCCTGACTTTACTGAATCGGAAACATTCAATAAGGTAGTGTCTAATTCTGCATATTTACATATTAATCCGCTGTGATTCATTATGAGCATATAATAAGTTATGTTCCAGTAGGGAATCATATCCGGAGATGTAAACGTACCTATATCAATAATTTCACCATCCTCAACAGCCACAACGCTACTTCCTTTTGGTGCATAAATGTCTATGCCGCAATGATGTCTGTCATCTCTGTCTTCCCAGAATGTTCCTGAAGAACCCTCTTCCGGTAATGACCTTACATAGCTGTAAGGTACTGGCCAGCATTTCATAAACATATTTCCCTAATAGATGAAGTGGTGCTGATTGGGTCTACAGCATTTCAAGTGCACAGGCCATGGAAACTCCTCCTCCGCCGCAAAGGGTAGCAAGGCCGAGGGTTTTCCCCTTGTGCTTCATAGCGTAAAGAAGGGTAACCATGATGCGGCTGCCGGTAGAACCAACAGGATGACCTAATCCTATTCCTGATCCGTTAACATTGGTTATTTCGCGATTCAGGTCCAGCTCCCTTTCGCACCCTAAATATTGGGAGGCAAATGCCTCATTGAGTTCAATTAGTTCAAAATCTTCCAATTTGATATCAGGGCTTCTGTCAAAGAGGTTTTTGATTGCTGGAACTGGGCTAAGCCCCATAACAGATGGATGACATGCCCCCCTGCCTGTTGCACGAATCCGGGCTATAGGCTGAATCCCTAATTCTTTAGCCTTATCCCCTGACATTATTACCATAGCGCTTGAACCATCGTTGATTCCTGAGGAGTTACCTGCAGTTACTTTTCCAATTTTTGGGACAAAGGCAGGTGGAAGTTTGCTCAATTGATCCATGGTAAGGCCAGGCCGGAAATGCTCATCTTTATCAAAGATAATTGGTGGTTTTTTCCTTTGAGGCACCTCTACCGGGACAATTTCTTCCTTGAAATCACCTTCTAATGTAGCCCTTTCACTGTTGTTGTGGCTTCGCAGGGCTACCTCGTCCATTTCTTCCCTGCTAATATTATGCATCTGGGCAATAAATTCTGCTGTATGTCCCATGATATAGGGTTTGCCCTTGAAGAGTTCCAGGGGAAGTCCATCCTTCACAGGACCTTCCTCGGGATGGGGAATCAGATGGGAACCACAGTGCAGGCCATGAATAAGTGAATCTACAAGGACCTGATCCTGGAGTTTGTACCCCCACCGGCCACCCTCAACTGTGTAGGGGGCGCCGGACATATGTTCTACTCCGCCGGCCAGTATAATATCGGCCATATCCGCCTGTATCATAGCCATGCCTGAAATTACCGCCTCCATCCCGGAGATACATACCCTATTGACGGTTACCGCCGGGACATTGTCCGGTATACCGGCCATAAGGGCTGAGACCCTGGCTACATTAAGGGCATCGGTAGGTTCAAGGCAGCATCCAAATCGTACGTCATCAATCATATCGGCCTTGATCCCAGCACGATTTATGGCCTCTTTCATTACAATGCTTCCAATAACTGCCCCGTTTAAATCTCTCAAACTTCCACCAAAGGTACCTATAGCGGTTCTACATGCAGAAACAATGACGACTTCTTTCATGACATCTCCTTTTTGTCTTGATAACGTATTAATATCTTGATATTTTACACAATTTAAGTTCGTTCAATTCTTCGTCTCTAAAATTCCACTTATCTTGCGGGAAAGATTTTGAAGGGAAAAGGGTTTTTGTATAAAACCGTTACATCCCCGCTTTAGTATTTGTGTTGCCTGGCCATTAATACTATAGCCACTTGAAAGCAGCACCTTAATTTGGCTATCAATCTTTCTTATTTTATCAAAGGTCTTGCCACCGCTCATATCGGGCATAATCATATCCAGTATTATCAAATCAATTTGGTCATGGTTTTTTTTGTAAATTTCTATCGCCTCTTTTCCGCCCCTGGCAACAAGGACATTGTAGCCTAATTCTTTAAGGATTTGTTCCCCTACATCTACAACTAATTTTTCATCATCAACAAATAGGATGGTTCCTTCGCCCTTAATGAGATTTGAATGTGTAATGTTTTCTTCTTGTATGATTTCCTTTTCTGATCCAGGGAGATAAATCTCAAAGGTGGTCCCTTTGTCTTTTTCAGATTTGACATCAATATATCCACCATACCCCTTTATGATACCGTAAACATAGGATAGTCCTAAACCTGTAGCCCTTCCCATGCCTTTAGATGTAAAAAATGGCTCAAAGATACGCTTCATTGTTTTTTTGTCAATGCCTGCTCCTGTATCTTTTACCTCTAATAATATATAGCGCTCTGACCTTACATCATAAGATTTTGCTTTAAGGGTTTCAGACGTTACATTCATAGTTTTTAAAAAGAGCTCGCCTCCCTGGGGCCTTGCATCTGAAGCATTAATAAAAAGATTTAAAAGAACCTGTTCAATTTGGTCATTATCTGCCTCTACGTTAAAAAGATCCTCGGAAAGATCCTGGTGCACAGTGATATCTTTTTTAGTTTCACCAAAGGTATTGACTGTTTCTTTTATGATATTATTTAGGTTGATGGATTTTATTCCGAATTGTCCTTTCTGGGCATAACCAAGTAATTGATCCGTCAGTTTGGCCCCCCTCTGAACCAGTTTTTCTATATTGTTTAGTTTTGTAAAAATCGAGTTTTCTCTATCGACATCCATTTTCGCTAATGAGGCATTACCCTGAATGCCCATCAGAAGGTTATTAAAATTGTGTGCAATACCACCGGAAAGAGTGCCGAGGGATTCCATTTTTTGTGCATGTAAGAGCTGTGCCTCGAGGTTTTTCTTCTCCTCTTCAGCCAAAATTTTCTCTGTAATATCTATTGCAATTCCTGCGATAAAATAGGGCTCGCCATTTTTCAGGATAGGGAATTTTGAGGTGTAATGATACTGGGTGTCTTCTCCAACCTTTACCCTTTCGATTACCCTCAATACACGTTTTTCAGACATTACTGTCTGATCGCTTTTTTTCAGACCACCTGCTGTTTCCGGGGGAAATAAATCATAATCGGTTTTGCCTATTCGCTCAGAAGGGTCAACACCGTAAAACTGCTTGCATGCTTTGTTGAAATATATGTAACGTCCATCTAAATCTTTCATAAATGCTAAGGCAGGAAGACTATTCATAAATGAATTAAACAAGTTCTCGCTTTCTTTTTGGGCATCCTCTGCTCGTTTACGTTTAGTGTTGTCATTGCCTATACTTAGAATTTCCCGTAGTTTTCCATCGTTGTTGTAAATAGCCTTGTTTGTCCATACTATCCATGCCTTCTCCCCATTTTTTTTATATTCTCATTTTCAAAGTTAATATATCGATTAGGGTGGCGGAGAAGGTCCTTGTGAGTTTCCTTCAAATCAAGTCCAGCTGTATCTGTTTCAGGTGTTATTGTGCCTATAATATTTTTGCCAAGCACCTCAAATTCTTCATATCCAAAAAAACTCTGAGCAAACTCGTTAATAAAGAGAATATTTCCATCCCTGTCTAATCGGAAAATAATACTGTTGGCATTATAAATGAGCTCTCTAAATTTTTCTTCACTTTCGCGAAGGTCCTTTTCTGTTTCACTGAGTTTGCGGTATTTCTTCTCTAATTTCTCCAATCTTTTTTCAAGCTCATTATAGGTTGGTACTTTTACCATTGGAAAATCTCCCTTTTACAAAGATCAGAAACAGTTCATGAAGCTGAACTCTGAGGTTGCCTAATGTTTGATTATGCATTCAAGCAATTCTGAAATCAAGAGGTTATACAACGCTTTAAAGTAGTTCTGATTGATAATAAAAACACATTATGTGCAAAAGAGTATAAGGAAATTCATTATTGCGTGTCAAGGTCAAAAATTATTTATGATATTTCAAATGAAGGTTTATTATACAATTTCGTTGAAAATAATGTCCTGAAATTATCGGTTAAAGATAGGTTTGCATATTTTCGTTTTACATATGGCTGTTTTTTCCATGTTCTCCCAAAGAATTGGCGCTTAAAAAGAGGGTAACCGTTCACGGTTCAAAGGTTCAGGGGTTCAAAGGTTGTATTCTTATCACCTTAAGCCATTTTGTAAGCGTTTTGTACATGAAAACCGATCAGCTTCCATATACCCACAAACCTGGAACATGGTATTTGGCAATGATGTGGCAAAACCCGCATTT
>CAYSWP010000095.1:0-5828 GCA_964434795.1 uncultured Desulfobacteraceae bacterium
GATATCAGTCTTTTCTTAGTGCCTTAGTGGCTGAATAGATACGTTAAAACTTGAAAATCTCGTGAAAAGTCTTTTGTGAGGAATTTTGGCCAAATGGCGTCAAGGGCAAGCAGAATAAATAAGGAAATATATACAATTTGACAGAGAGATCCAATAAAAAGGCTCATATAGATACCAAAAAGGTTAGATTCGATAGCAATGAATTAGTAAGGACCCTGTATGGTGAGAGGAATTGTAATCTAAGGCTGATAGAGAAGAAACTTGGTATAGTAATCAATATAAGGGGAAATGACCTTATCTTGCAGGGGAATATGCTGGAATTAGAAATGGCGGAAAACCTGTTAAGCCAGTTATATGGATTAATTAAGGATGGCTACCCTGTTTATGAAAGGGATGTTGATTACTCAATCAGAATTTTAGATGGTGATTATAAGGCAAAACTCAAAACAATTTTCTTTGACCGTGTCTACATTACTTCTAAGAAGAAAATAATAACGCCTAAGAGCGTTAATCAGAAAAGCTATATAGATAGTATAAGAAGGTACGATATTGTTTTCGGTATAGGTCCGGCAGGAACAGGAAAGACCTATCTTGCCATGGCAATGGCCATATCAGCTTTAATGAAAAAAGAGGTAAGCCGGGTAGTTCTTGCAAGACCGGCAGTGGAGGCAGGAGAAAAATTGGGCTATTTGCCCGGTGACCTTTATGAAAAGGTAAATCCTTATTTAAGGCCTCTATACGATGCACTCCATGACATGATGGATTTTGAGAATGCCTCCCGATTGATACAAAGTGGCGTGCTTGAAGTGGCTCCCCTGGCCTTTATGAGGGGCAGAACACTTAATGGTTCATTTGTAATATTAGATGAGGCGCAAAATTCCACAATTGAACAGATGAAAATGTTTTTGACACGTCTTGGTTTTGATTCCAAGACTGTCATAACAGGGGATGTAACCCAAACGGATCTCCCTGAGGGGAAAGCATCAGGACTTATGCAGGCCAGAAAAATATTATCCCATATATCGGGGATAAAATTTGTTCATTTCGCCAAGGAGGATGTGGTAAGACACCCATTAGTTCAAGAAATTATTGATGCCTACGATAGAATAGAAAAATAAATGCTTGATAAAAAGAAAAATAAGCCTTTCGTGAAAACCGTGAAGGCTAAAAAAATAGAAAATGAAGTGAAAGCGCCATTGAAGACGGTGAGCGCCTGGTTGAAACTGATTAATCATAAAACCCAGCTATGGATTTATTTAATTATTTTAAGTTCTTCTGTCTCCTTTCTACTTTTTCCTAATATATTATTAACATTAGAAGAGGACTATTATATTGGTGAGATAGCAGAGAAAGATATCAAGGCATCACAGGAATTTCTGGTTGAAGATGAAGAATTGACTAAACAGAGAAAAGACAAGGCGGAAAAATCTTCTCTCTTTGTATATGATTCTGATAGCTCTAAGGCAGACATTAACCGCAGGATTGGAGAATCATTTAATTATGGAAGGGAAGTAATAATACCTGCAATGTCTGCAGAAATGGAGCCCACTTTACGTTTAGAAAAAGTAGCCCAATTGAAAAAGAAATATTTCGAGATTTTAGGAATCAGCGAGGACTCTGATTTGCTTGACCAGGTTGCTAAGGATAACTTTTCCCCTCAAATGGAGGATAGTATAACAGTTGCAATAAATTTAGTCTTAGGTAAGGGTATTGTAGGCAACAAAACAGTATTAATGACCCAGAAGGGCAAAGGCATAGTATTAAAAGACATATCCTCGCAAAAAGAGCTCAAGGTTGAAGACGTAGATCTCTTTTACAGCCTTGAGAGCTCCCGCAAACAGGCCGGTTCAATAATAGCGCAAAACCTTAAAAATAATGGCAGATCAGACATTATCGGCACAGCAGTGCGATTTGCTGAATTGTTCATAAGGCCTAATATAACATTCAACAAGAAGCAGACAGAGATTGAGAAAGAGAAGGCCAGGGAATCGGTAAATCCAATTTTTTTTAAGGTAAAAAAAGGTGAAATGATCATCAGAGAGGGAGAAAGAATAACATCAGCCCACCTATTAAAATTAAACGCAGCGGCTAAACTGAAAAAAAGTCCCTCTATTCCCGGCATGGCCCTTAGTATGATGGTAATTTTTGGCATTTTATTGATTGTAAGTTATAATATTTTGCCTGCAAGACCAAAAACATTAAAGACAGATACCAGCAGTCTTATATTTGTAAGCTCCTCTATTTTTTTTATGTTTTTGGTTATACTATTGTATGATGTTATAGGCGAGGAGTTAGCCCACCGCTTTAATTTTTTAACCATTCAGGTTATTCTTTTTGCCTTGCCTGTTTCTTTAGGGGCCATGTTAGTCTCTATATTCCAGGGATTGTATGTTGCTGTTGCCTTTTCATTTATTATATCGTTTCTTGCAACTATAGTTGCAGGGGGGAGAGTTGAATTATTTATTTACTTTCTGATGGGTTCCCTTCTTGCTGCGCAGGGTGTTAGAAATTGCAGGGAAAGAATGGTAATGATAAAAACAGGTGCTAGGGTTGGTCTCTTAAATATTTTAATAGCATTATCCATCCAGGCTTTATTCGGAAAACTTTACTCTTTTACAGGCGCAATTTCTATTATCACCAGTTTTTTAGGAGGAATTTTAAGCGGTGTTATAGCTACAGGTTTTCTGCCTTTGATTGAGATGGCCTTCGGGTTTACCACAGACATTAAACTCCTTGAATTATCCAGCCTGGAACAACCAATATTAAAAGAATTAATGGTTGAAGCGCCTGGGACATATCATCATAGCGTTATTGTAAGTAGCATGGTTGAGGCAACAGCTGAAAGCATAAAGGCAAATCCGCTTTTGGCAAAGGTAAGCGCTTATTACCATGACATAGGAAAGACGAAGAAGCCCCTTTACTTTGTGGAAAATCAAGCACAGGGAATAAACAGACATGAAAAATTAGCGCCTTCCATGAGCAGCCTTATCTTAATCTCTCATGTAAAAGATGGTGTAGAGCTGGCAAAACAAAACAAACTTGGAAAGGAGATCATAGATATTATACAGCAGCATCACGGTACGAGCTTGATTTCTTATTTTTATAAAAAGGCCCAGGAGAAAAATGCAAATAAAGGGGATAGATCTTCTCCTGTTATAGAGGAAAATTTTCGATACCCCGGCCCTAAACCCCAAACAAAAGAGGCAGGCCTTGTGCTTTTGGCGGATTCAGTGGAAGCGGCATCCAGAACTTTAGTTGACCCAACGCCTGCAAGGATTCAAGGAATGGTCCAGAAGATTATTAACAATATATTCTCAGATGGGCAGTTAGATGAATGTGAGTTAACATTGAAGGATTTGCACTATATAGCTAAAAGTTTTAATAAGACCCTAAGCGGCATATTTCACAGCAGGGTTGAATATCCGGAGTCAATAACAAAGGGGGAAAAAAACAGAAAGAGAGAAAATGGAGATACAGATAACCTTACGATATTCAGTGAAAAAAATAGACCTCGAAAAAATAAAGATGAGGATAATGAGAATCTTAGAAGACTCGGGATGCCATAACAGTGAGCTAAGTATACTTTTTACAGACGATAAACATATAGCAGAATTAAACTACCGTTTTCTGAAAAGAAATGGACCTACGAATGTTCTTGCATTTCCAATGGAAAATGTATCTGAAAGTGGGCCTAAAACCCCAATGTTAGGGGATATAGTTATATCCTTAGACACTGCGGAGAGAGATTCAAAAAAAATTGGAGAAGACCTTGATAAGACAATTAGCAGGCTCTTAATTCATGGTTTCTTACATCTTTTAGGCTATGACCATGAAAGGTCAGATGCTGATGCCCGGCAAATGGAAGGGGAGACGGAAAGACTATTGAATGTAATGGAATCTTAGAATGATGATTTTTTCCAAAAACGGCCAAAAAATATATCGTAAAAGGCCTTTTACGAAATTATAAAATATAAAAGGAGTAAATTATGGCAATTTTATCTATTAATGTCGATCATATTGCAACTATTCGGGAGGCGAGGGGCATTGATGAACCGGACCCGGTATTGGCCGCAGGCATTGCTGAATTAGCCGGCGCCGAGGGAATAATATGTCATCTAAGGGAAGACCAGCGCCATATTAAAGATAGAGATTTAGATATCCTTAAACAAACCGTCAAGACTAAATTAAATCTTGAAATGGCGCCTTCTGAAGATTTGCTTGAAATAGCGCTTAAGGTTAAGCCTGATATAGCAACACTTGTTCCGGAGCGCAGGGAAGAGCTGACTACTGAAACGGGGCTTGATGTAATAGATGACATGGAGAAATATAAAAGAATCACAGGCATGCTAAAAGACGCAGGAATCTCTGTAAGTTTTTTTATTGACCCGGACCCTGATCAGATAAAGGCAGCTTCCCGTGCAGGCGCAGACATAGTTGAACTGCATACCGGCCATTACAGCGAGGCAAAGACCGATGCAGACATATTAAGGCAATTTGAAAAAGTCAAGGAGGCGGCTAACCTTGCAAATGAACTTAAATTAAAAGCGCACGCCGGCCATGGGCTAAATTATATTAACATTAAACGCTTTTCATCTATTCCTGTAATAAAGGAATACAGCATTGGGCATAGCATAATTGCCAGGGCGGTGATAGTTGGTTTGGATCAGGCCATCAGGGAAATGCTAAAGCTTGTAGATCCTCTTTAAATAATTGAACTTTTAAGTGTTATTTAGTATGATATATGGTATTGGCGTAGACCTTGTAGATATAAAGAGGTTGGAAAAGGCAATTGATAGGTGGGGAAAGAGGTTTGTAAATAAAATTTTCACTGCAAGGGAGATTGATTTTTGTCTAAGAAGGGCGAGATCAACGCCCCACTTTGCCATGCGTTTTGCTGCTAAGGAGGCTTTCTCAAAGGCCATAGGTCTGGGAATGAGGAAGGGCATACGGTGGCGAGATATAGAAATTACTCAGAATTCAAATGGCAAACCAGGACTGAATATTACCGGCAAGACCCTTGATTATTGTGATAAAGGAGGGATAGGCGGCCGGCATGTTACACTTTCAGACGAGGCTGATTATTGCATAGCTGTTGTTGTGCTTGAAACAAATCTGGCAGAAAACAAAACTAAAGAAATTGAAGGACCTTAAGCTTGGAAGGAATTCATGTAAAATATATTACTAAATCAGTTGAAAAAAGCCTTTGGTTAGGCCAACAATTAGGAATACAATTAAGGAAAGGTGATATTATTGCATTAATTGGCGACTTAGGAGGCGGTAAAACATGGTTCACAAAGGGGGTGGCAATTGGACTTAATATTGAACCAAACGATGTAGTTAGCCCAACATTTACCCTTGTAAATGAGTATTATGGCAAATATCCCCTTTTTCACATGGATTTTTACAGAATGGAAAATAAAGACGATTTCATATCTTTAGATCTGGACAGTTACTTTTCAGGAGAAGGGATAGTTGTTGTTGAGTGGGCAGACCGATGGCCGGGAACGCTGCCTGATGAAAGAGTGCAAATTGACTTTAAGATGATAGACAACAACACAAGGGAGCTTAAATTTTATGGCTTTCATAACAGAGCCAGGGCAATCATAGAGGCCTTAAAGAAAAAGGTAGGGAATGTTTTAAATAATTGGTAACCGTTCACGGTTCAAAGGTTTTATTCTTATCACCTTAAGCCATTTTGTGAGCGTTTTGTACGTTAAAACCGACCGCGTCCACAGACCCACAAGCCTGGAACATGGTACTTGGCAATGATGTGGCAAAACCCGCATTTTTAAGAGCCTTTTTGGAGTGCAATTTCAGTCTTTTCCCTA
>CAYSWP010000096.1:0-5765 GCA_964434795.1 uncultured Desulfobacteraceae bacterium
ACTTTACGATTTTCTACATCTTTTTGCTTTTAATTTCAGTATGAATTAGCTTGGCGTATAGAAAGAATCTAATGAATTCTGCATTAGACCCAGAACCCAAGCCTTGATTCAGGAGAGCATATGTTATGTGCCCCTAAATTAGTCTGAACTCGAATCCTTATCCGCCGTTATCATGGCGGGCTGGATCTCTGAACGTTTACAGAAAAAGATATATCTCTGTGTTCTCCGTGTCTCTGTGGTGAGTATGTTTTTCGATTATCTATAGCCCGACAATAGCAATGCTGACCACATTCATTTGCGGCAGGCCGCCTAAGTTATGGGTAAGGCCGACAACAGGATCATTTATCTGCCTTTCTCCTGCCTCACCCTGAAGCTGTTTATACATCTCATACATCATTCTAAGCCCGGAGGCCCCTATAGGATGGCCGAAGCATTTTAATCCACCGTCAGGCTGTGATGGTATCTTGCCTGTTATGGAAAAAAAACCGTCTTCTATGTCGTTCCTTGCCTTGCCCCTTTCAGATATCTGTAAATCCTCGTATGTAACAAGCTCTGTTATTGAAAAGCAATCATGGACCTCAATCATGCTCAATTCCTCCCGAGGGTTTTTTATTCCTGCCTCTTTATATGCCCGGGATGCAGTTCTGGTAGTTGTCTCTACATACGTACCGTCCCAGTCAGTATACCCCAGCTCTTCTCCAGAGCTCACACCTATCTGAAGGGCCTTGACAAAGACAGGGTTTTTCCTGAAATTTTTTGCCATATCCGCCCTGCATACAATAGCGGCTGCCGCGCCGTCGCTTACGCCGCAACAGTCAAAGAGCCCGAGAGGGGATGCAATAATTGGCGCATTCAAAACATCTTCCTCTGTTATTATTTTATGAAGGTGGGCCTTTGGGTTTTTTGCCCCATTTTTGTGGCTGTTTACTGATATCTTGGCAAGGGCCCTTTTACCCTCCTCTGTGGACAAATTATATTTAGAGAAATATCTGTTGGCCAGCATTGCAAATGAGCCCGGAGCGCTCAGGCTTGGGAAAATAACCCTGTTTTTTGTTCCCAAGATTGTGCTGAATTCCGGAAGGCCGCCGTATCCCGTGTCTTTCAATTTTTCCGCGCCAAGGGCCAGGGCAATGTCATAGGCCCCGGAGGCTACACCGTAAACAGCGCCCCTTAATGCCTCGGAGCCGCTGGCACATAGATTTTCAACCCTGGATACAGGTATAAAGGGTAGCTTCAATGTTCTACTTAACGGCAAAGCAGATTTACCTACATTTATTTCCTCATAACAAGAGCTATACCATGCCGCCTGAATGTCGTTTTTTTCAATGCCTGCATCATCTATGGCCTCGATAAATGCCTCAACAATTAAATCTTCAGAGCCCATGTCCCAATGCTCTCCAAATTTAGTGCAACCCATCCCAATAATTGCAACTTTATTCTTTATTCCTTCACTCATTGTATCCCCACACTGGAACAGCCTTCCAAAAATACCCTATAATGCCCCCTCTTTCGTCTACATACCGTCTTCTGAATGTCATTTCCACTTCAGTTCCGATTTTTAGTGAATCAATGTCGCAATCAGTGATATCAAACCAGAACCTTCCGCCTCCTTCAAAGTCTATCACTGCATATATTGCCGGCGGATTAGGCGTATAGGATAACAGGTCTGCTGTAAAACTGAATATCTTGCCTTTTTTTTCGGAAAATCTGTATGGCTCCATTTTATCAACGGCCTGACAGCCGGGATTAACGCATACCTTTTGTGCGGGATATTGGGGTGTTCCGCATTCTTTACACCTTGTGCCGCACAGGCCTAATATCTCTCGCCTGTCTCTCCATGTCAAAGACATGGCAGTATAAGGAATGGCCTCCGCCCTTATGCCCCCCTCTGGTGAAATGAGGCCCCTAAACGCAAGATATTTCTCGTAGCTTTGCAGTTCTCTGTGAGACTTTAGGGATTTTTTAAGGCCCCCTTTTTTTCGCTGAATACTTTCTATATTGTCCGTGACCTGAAACATCAAGGCATCGCAACCATTTCCATATCCTGCAACAATAAGCCTTTGCCCTGGCTTTGCTTCTTCGAGGGCGGAAATTAACAACATTAAGGGATATGCCGTTCCTGTATTTCCCATGTCATTCATGAGGTGGTCATGTATCTGTTCAGGACCAAAGCCCAATGCCTTGCATATGGATGAATGGTCTCTCGGGTAAATCCCTGGAAACACTATCTTATTAATATCTCCAGGATTTTGTTTATATTTATCCATGAGGCCTGAAATAGATTCAATTATGAATTTCTTATAGCCTTCTTCTCTTCCAAATCTGTCCTCCCATGCCCTGTCCGTTTTATCGTTCTCTGTCCTCCAGGCGCCGGGAAAATCATAGGAAACGCTGTAAGACCCCTCCGATTCAGCAATTACATCTTTATCGCCGATAAGTAGGGATGCCGCTCCATCGCTAAATCCAAGCTCCTGAGAGCTACCTGGCTTGCCAAGCCTCATGTCTGATGCACATATAAGGGCGCTGTGGGTTTCACCTGAGCTAATCGAATTTAAAGCTGAAATTAATGCAGATGTGCCGGCCCTGATAGATCCAGTCAAGTCAAAGGTGCTAATTTTACTGCTGACATCCAGCGCCGTGCCTATTATTCCAGCGCCGCACCTCTCACTGAAAGGCGATGTTGTAGTGGCAAAGTATAATTGCTCTATGTCTTCCCTATCCCTGCCCTCTAAGCAATTCATTCCAGAGGCTACTGCCATGGTTATGCTGTCTTCATCAAAATTGGCTACGCATTTTTCTCCCTTCATAAAGGTAGCCTGGTGAAGCCAGCCCATGGCCTTAAAAATAGTTTCCCTTTTTATGCGATTTACCGGCAAATAACTGCCATAAGACACTATCCCAATCATTTTAAATTTCCCATGTCTTCAAAATTTACACAACTTTATTATGTTTTGTATCGGTTACCTTATTTTAGGGACGACTAAAGATATAATTAAGCTGACCGTTTGGAAGCACATTGGTCTTTGGTTTAAGCATCATCCCTACTTTGAGGTCTTCATAGGATAGATCCCCTGAAATTCTGCCGAAGACCTTATAGTCTCCATAGTCAAGGAGCGCTATAATATAAGGGAGGTCATCCTCAAAACCTACAGGACCATATTTTAACTCGCTAAAGCTTAAAAGTTGGCCGGTTTCTGTTACCTCAAACCATTCCATAGAGCTTTTCAAACATGAGCTGCAATCCGATCTTGGAGGGAAATAAACAGCGCCACACTCCTTGCATCTGGAGCCCATTATCTTGCCTTTTTCAAGATAGTCTATAAAATCATTGGTCTTAGTAATGGCTGTAAAACTTACTGTGCCAAATTTTTTAAATCTATCATCAACTTCTTTTTTAGCCATTTTTTACCTCCCAAGTATCGTTACATTTCCGTAGAGACCAACGCCTCCAATATTATGTACCAGCCCTATTTCCGGATTTTTTACCTGCATCTCTCCGGCCTCTTCCCGCAACTGAAGGACAATCGTTCTTATCTGAGAACCGCCTGTAGCCCCTATCGGATGGCCTTTTGAAAGAAGACCACCATCAACATTAACGGGTATACTCCCCTCTTTATACGTTTCCTTGGATGCAATTAAATCCTTTCCTTCTCCAGGTTTTGCAAACCCTAAATTCTCATAGGCCATCATCTCTGCAATGGTAAAACAGTCATGTACCTCAGCCACATCAATGTCCTTTGCAGTAACACCGGCCATTTTATAAGCCTGTCTTCCCGCCTCAATACCAACGCTTAGGCCGGTAAGCATTTCTCTGCCTGCCATGTTAACAGCCTCAGATGCAGCGCCAATCCCGAGAATCCATACAGGTTTATCATGCATTGCCTTTGCCTTTTCCTCGCTGGCTACGATAATACAGGAGCTGCCGTCTGCGTTAGCGCAACAATCACCAACCCTGAGAGGTTTAGCCACATTAGCAGACATATTGCTTTCCGGGTCAGAAAACATATCCATTGTCACAGATTTTCTATAAACGGCCTTTTCATTTATCTGCCCATAAGAAGCAGCCTTCACCCTTATCCTTGCCAAATCCTCCGGGGTTGTTCCGTATTTCGCCATATGGGCCTGGGCATACATTGCATAATATGCAGGCATCATAGTTCCAAAAGGTGCTTCCCATTGGATGTCCGCCCCTCTTCCCATTCTTTCCTGTGATTCGCTGGATGAAATCTCTGACATTTTTTGAAAGCCTACGACTGCAACAACATCGTGTAATCCAGCCATGATCATTGAATAAGCCACTTTGAGCGCTGTACTGCTCGAAGAACATACAGACTCAACATAAAATGTTGGCTGGGGGATCAACCCAAGATATTCAGCAATTACCCCTGCAGGTGATCTCTGCTTATCATATTCCGGTGCAGACGCAACAATAGATGCGTCAATATCCTTGGTTTGAATCTTTGCGTTTCCCATGGCTTCCTTAAAGCCCTCGAAGGCGAGCTCCCTTATTGAACCAGGGTATCCTCTTACAAAATTGCTCTGCCCTACCCCTATAATTCCAACTTTTTTCATATATAACCTCCCTTACAGGTAAATTTATTTGTGACCGTTCACGGGTTCAAAGGTTCAGGGGTTCAAGATTCCATTCTAGTCCCCAGACTGCATTTGGAATGCGTATCTATGAGAAATGCGTGATTTTTGTTATGTATAATCCAAAATTTCGAGCCAAATTGGCAATTATTTGGGAAAATGAGCATTTGTAACGAAGACTTCGGGTCTTCAATTTCTACTTTGTCCCTAACCCTGAATCCCGCTTTCAGCGGGAAACTCTGAACCTGTGAACGGTTACATTTATTGTTTCCTTCTATGGATACTGCTACCTTATATCTTTTTTATAGAGAGGGGTAAAGGAAAAATTAGTCTTTTTCCTTAGATTTCGTCTATATGTCCTTTTCCTTCAATAGATAGAGACTCAACGCCATTGCTGTTTGTCCATGTCTTAAATCACCCCTCAAAAGCATTTCTCGAATTTCTTGCAAATCCATTAAAAGGCATCACACCACTCCGAGATCAGAGAGTAGTTCTTCCGAAGCTTTCACTGAAAGCAGAGGAAAAAGGGCAGTCTTTCTATATAGGTTAAGTGTGTCTTCATGCACATTCTCCGTTGTTGCAGCTGAGCAATCAGAGACAATGATGGTCTTAAAGTCATGGGCTATGGAATCCATGGCAGTTGTTAAAACACAAAATGGAGTTGCAATACCAGCAACGGCACATAAGGTAACGCCTTTATCCTTTAGGTAATTTTCCAGGCCGGTTTTAAAAAATGCGGAAAACCGTGGTTTTGGAAGCCAAAGATCACCTTCTTGACGCTCAAGTTCATCAATTACCTCTGCCCCCTCAGTGCCTGCCAGGGACTCTGGTTTCATTCTGCCGGTGAATATGAAATCATCCTCCTTAAAGGAATCGGTAGAATATATGACGGGCCAGTTATTGTCTCTAAATCTTATGGTTAAATCCCTTATAGGTTTTATTATTGCCTTAGCATAAGGGGTAATTCTTAAATTACGCTCAGGGTCAAAATAATCCTTAACCATATCAATAATTAAGATCGCAGGATTTTCTTTTTTTACCATTATACACCCCTAATTTAATAATAAAATTGATAAACATCATATAGTAATTCTTCAATTATCATCTTTATAAAATTATTTCCCATTTGACAACCCCCTTTGTGCAATGATATAAAAATGCCTTCCCTTCAGAGA
>CAYSWP010000097.1:0-3606 GCA_964434795.1 uncultured Desulfobacteraceae bacterium
TATTACAAGGCGTGGCTTTGATTGGCGATACCGGGGTAATGAAAACTGGAAAATCAAACGAGTAAAGACGCCAGACCATGCAGAGTTCTATGCCTTGCAAGTCGCTTTTTATGGAAAGAAAAATATCTCCTTCCACCACTTATACCAGATAGTTCCAGTGGAGCCATTGAGACATTATTTGATGAAATACAGATGGAAAAGCACGGGAATTACTACAGATCAGGGACCCTTTGTGGAGATATACGGTTATGACAGGGAAGGTCTTTACAGTAAAGGGCAAATGATTACCGGGACGAATGACTGGAGGCAAGAGACCGTTGGGTTTATATCCCCTGAAAACTGTCATGCTGTTGTTGTTCGTCTTCGGAGGCTGCTGAGTAAGAGATTTGACAGCAATATTGCAGGAAAGGTATACCTTGACAATTTTAAACTGAATTTGTTAGATAAATGATGTTGGCTGAAAATAAAAAGGGATTGATACATGAACAATAATGACCACAATAAAGATAATCACGAGGGCACTGAGAGGGAGCCTGTTATCTCCAGTGAAAATTTACCATCAACGGATTTCCGGGATACCATACCCGCCTGGGATGAACATGAAATCCACTTTCGAGATTATCTTGACGTTATATTCAGGCGGAAATGGTTGATTATCAGTGTACTTGCCTTAACATTTATCTCAACAGTTATTTTCACTCTTTCATCCATCAAGATCTATAAGTCCTCTGCAACAATGGAGGTAAAGCAAGAGACACCAAAGGTAACGAAATTCGAGGAATTAGTGTCTGCAAAATTGAATGTCCGAGAGTTTTATGAGACACAGGTTCAACTCTTGCGGAGCTTTGCCTTGGCCCACCGCATAATAAATAAAATGGATCTCTCCAACCACCCTGTTGTAGTTGAAACCCTTTATAGCAGCCAAGATCATATTGGAATAGCACAGGGCATAAAGAATTTTATCAAGTCGCTGCTTCCAAAGGATAAAAAGAAGGAAAGGGCAAAGAGAGGCTTAATAACAGAAGAGGTTATGAAAGAACGGGGATTGCTTAATTACATTAATTCTAATCTTGAAGTTTCATTAAAACGAAATTCCATGCTTATTGATATCTCATTCACCTCTCCTTCAAGGGAATTGTCTAAAGATATTGTTAATACAGCGGCTGACGAATTTGTCAAATGGGAAATAGATAAGAGATTGGATAAATCAAGGTCTGCCCGGGATTTCCTTATGAAACAGATTGACCAGGCAAAAATTGACCTGGAAAGGGCGGAGGAGAAGCTAAACCAATTTGCTAAAATGACGGGAATTGTTTCCCTGGACACTAAACTTAACAGTGTTTACAGCCAGCTTGAGGAACTCAATTCAGCGCTGGCCCAGGCCAGGGTAGAACTAATCTCCAAGGAGGCAGTTTATAACCAGGCTGCTACAGATGAGCCCTCCCATCTGCCCCAGGTTATGAAAAGCCAGATAATAGGCAATTTAAAAGAAGAGTATGCCCGAATACAATCGGAGTATGAAAATCTCGCTGTTACATTCCGCGACGATTATCCAGAGGTAAAGGCTATTAAGGCCCGTATGGAAAGTATCGAAAAACGCATCGGAAACGAAGAGGGGAAAATATTTCTGGCCATTAAAAATGAATACATGTCGTCACTGAAGAAGTCGAGGTCCCTGCAGAGCTCTGTCAAACTGCAAAAGGGATTGGCGATTGATCTAAATGAACGGGCGACTCAATATAAAATAATGGACAGAGAGGTGCAGACCAATAAGGCTATATACCAAAGCCTGCTTGAACGCCTTAAAGAGATTGAATCCATGGTCGGCATTAATTCAAGCAATATTTATATTGTCGATCGCGCTGCACTTTCCATTTTCCCTTACAAACCAAAGGTTTTCCTTAACCTGATGCTTGCCATTATTGTGGGGCTTTTTTTCGGCATAGGCCTGGCCTTTTTTATGGAATATTTCGAAGATTCCATCACAGATCCGGATCAGATTTCCGAGCGTTTTCAGATACCTATCCTTGGGGTAGTCCCCTTCGTTAAAAATGATGGCTATCCCATTGAAGAGTCCTTCATTAACGATCCTAAATCTGCCATGTCTGAGTCTCTGAGAACAGCAAGGGTATCTATTCAACTTTCCGGCGACAGCAATCACGCCAAAAGTTTTTTGTTAACCAGCACAGGCCCGGAGGAGGGAAAAACAACCCTGGCGATCAACCTGGCCATGACCTTTGCCGGCGCTAATGAAAAGGTTATATTAGTTGATGCGGATATGCGTAAACCTCGTGTTCATAAGGCGTTAGCATTGGAAAGTGGAGGCGGAGACAATGGCAAGGGGCTCTCAAGTTTTCTTGCCGGAGTAATCGATAAGGGATATATTTACAACACAAAGGTGGAAAACTTACATGTAATTCCAGCTGGCCCTATACCTCCAAATCCAGTAGAACTACTGGCATCAAACCGCTTTACGAAACTGATGGATCATTTAAGAGAACATTTTGATCGCATCATTTTCGACTCACCACCATTTCACGGGTTTGCGGATATATTAGTGCTATCCCAAAAGGTCGGCGGTGTTATCCTTGTAAGCAGTATTGGTGAAACATCGCGCGATAGCCTGAGACATTTCAAAAAAGACTTACTCAACGTTAATGGGACTATTTTAGGCTGTATAGTCAATAAGGTCAAATTATCCAAGAGATATGGTTACCACTCCTATTACAAATACTACAGGGCTTACTATTCCGATTACGGTGAGGATAAGAAAGGCAAAGGGAAAAAACTTACCATAAAAGATAACTGAACCACTCTCTTAGACAGGGCAAGCCTTGAAAAATAACCGTAGAAAGATTCTTGAAGATAGAAAGTTGCTTATCCAGTTCTTGAGGCAAATTTACGTTGTGCATGACACCCCATCACTAATCCGATTGGTTGCCCGAGAGAGTGATTACTTACTGCTATGTGGTTCCATTGTTAACGCCAGCCAAAAGAAGGACCCAAAATTCTTCCAGGGACTTGCCACTGAATGCCATCGGCTGGGATCTGATGTTTATGTTATACAGGAGAAACTTAGAACAGTGGCTTTGTCCCTTGGATTGGTCGTATCCTCTGGAATACAGGCCGATTATTATGATTTATTGGGGATTAAACCAGATGCCAATGCCAGTGAGATCAAGAAGGCCTATCGGGAATTGGCCCGTGAAACTCATCCGGATACAAACATAGAGGGGCAGCACGGGAGCCAGGCCTTTATTGAACTAAATGAGGCCTATCAGACGCTAATTGATTCAGATTTACGGAATCAGTATGACAAAAGCAGATACCAGCTGGGACTCTGGATGGAACAGGCAGACAGGCCCCAAAAGCACAGAAGAAGTATTCGGTATTTATACCAGCTTGGAGGTCTCTTAGTATTTTTAGTTTTTGTCGCCTATGTCTCTGATCTTGTCTTTCAGCAAAGCGCAATTACTGATGATCCTTATTCAGGAATACAAAAAGACGTCATTAGATCTAAAGATATGGAAACTCCACATCATGGGGAGATTGAAACTCAGAGCAAACAAAGGAGTGTTGTAAACAAACCTGATGTGAGCCTATCTT